>JAXDHR010000092.1:0-8257 GCA_034664425.1 Solirubrobacteraceae bacterium | reverse complement strand
GAGCAGCCGCAGCGAGGACAGGTCGTGGCGCTCGGGGTACTCCGCGCCCCACTTGATGCAGGCCCGGATCGCGGTCGGCGCGGTGTAGAAGAGCGTCACCTTGTAGCGCTCGACGATCTCCCACCAGGTGTCCTTGTCCGGGTAGTCCGGCGCACCCTCGTACATGACGCTGGTGGCGCCGTTGGCGAGCGGCCCGTAGACGATGTAGGAGTGGCCGGTGACCCAGCCGACGTCGGCCGAGCACCACCACACGTCGGACTCGGGCTTCAGGTCGAAGACGTACCGGTGCGTGTAGGCCGCGCCGACGAGGTAGCCGCCCGTGGTGTGGAGGATCCCCTTGGGCTTGGCCGTGGAGCCCGAGGTGTAGAGGATGTAGAGCGGGTGCTCGGCGTCCAGCGGCTCGGCCGGGCACTCGGGATCGGCGGCCTCCATCGCCTCGTGGAACCACACGTCGCGCTCGCCCATCGGCGCGTCGATGCCCGTCGCCTTGACCACGAACACCGTCTCGATCGACGCGAGGTCTCCCATGACGTCGTCGACCGCGGCCTTGATCGGCGCCGTCTTGCCCTTGCGCCGCGCGCCGTCGACCGTGATCAGGACCTTGGCCTCCGAGAACTCCATGCGCTCCCTCACCGACTGTGGCGAGAAGCCGCCGAAGACGACGTTGTGCGGAGCGCCGATGCGCGCGCAGGCGAGCATCGCGACCACGACCTCGGGGATCATCGGCAGGAAGATCCCGACGACGTCGCCCGGGCCGACCCCACGGTCCTTGAGCGCGTTGGCGAAGCGCTGCACGTCGCGGTGGAGGTCGGCGTAGGTGATGTCGCGCTCCTCGCCCTCCTCGCCGCGCCAATGGAACGCCACGCGGTCGCCGTTGCCGGCCTCCACGTGACGATCCACGCAGTTGTAGGCGACGTTCAGCTTGCCGCCGATGAACCACTTCGCGAACGGCGGGTTGGACCAGTCGAGCACCTGGTCCCAGTGCTCGTGCCAGTGCAGCGCCTCCGCCTGCTCGGACCAGAACCCCTCGGGGTCCTGGTCCGCGCGTTCGAAGATCCCGGCGTCGGTCGCGACGGCCTCCTTGGCGAACGCCTCGGGCGGCTCGAACCGCTCCTGATCCAGCAAGGCTCCGAGCTGCTGCTCGAGTGTCTGCCCTTCGGTCGCCATGCGAGCTCCTCTCTCCTACGTGTCTCCCGGGTGCTCAGCGCGCAAGCGGGCGGGTCGGCAACACCGTCCGCCCGAACGTCGCGTTGGTCACCTCGGCGAACGAGGCGTACCACGCGGCCAGCGCGGTGGCGAGCCCGATCCATCCTCCCAGCTTCACGATGCTCGAGTTGCCACCCGAGTTCCCGATGCCGAGAACGATGAACGTGAGGGCCAGCAGGAGGAACACCACCGCAACCGCGGCCGAGGTGCGCAGCGACGCGACGAACATGTATGCGGTGAAGATGCCCCAGGCGATCAGGTAGAGCCCGACCGCATGGCCGGCGTCGGCCTTCGCGAGGTCCTTCTCGTAGAACTGCGTGAGTGCCCAGAACGACAGCCAGAACGCGCCGTAGGACGTGAACGCGGTCGCGCCGAACGTGTTGCCGGTGCGGAACTCCCACATGCCGGCGAGCAGCTGCGCGAGGCCGCCGTAGGCGAGCGCGAGCCCGAAGACGACCGGCTCGCCGCCGGCGCTCACGAGTCCCGAGTTGAACATGCTCAGCACGAAGGTGGTGAGCGCGAATGCCGCCAGCCCGAGTGGCGCGGGGTTGGCGGTGACCGGCGCGGCGGGCGGCGCGGGTGCCGCCTCGCGCCGGGTGGCGTCGCCGCGATCCCCGCGGACGCTTGCTGCTTCCATGGCGTGCTTCCTCCTCCCCGCCGCCCCGCGAGGCGCACGGGATTCGCCCCATGTGACGAATGCGTCGTTTAGCACCCTACGAATCGGGGTGCGAGCCGGGCGTTCGAACGCTGACCGCGTCGGTGGGCTCAGGAACGCCGCTTGCGCTTGCGCCGGGCGGCGCCCGGCGCGGGCGTGCGCTCCTGCGCCGGCTCGCCCGCCGAGGGCGCGGCGGCTGAGGCCGCGGCGCCGCGGCGCCCGGCGCCCGCGGCGCTCGGCCATGGCTCCTCGTGGCCTGTGCGCCACGCAGGCGGCACGCCCGCCCCGGGCCAGGCGCCGAACAGCATCACGGCGACGGCGATCAGCCAGAAGGTCTGCAGGGTCGAGAGCGGGACGAGCGGGATGATGATGAAGACGCCGACGAAGATCCCGACCACGCCCATGAAACGGGTCAGCAGGCCGGCGCGCATCGCGTTGAGGCAGATCAGGACGAAGGCGGCGGCGAGCGCGAACTGCCCGACGAGACCGATGAACGAGGACGCGACGAGCACCGAGGAGCTGGTGACCTCGCCGGCGGCATCGACGGTGCGCGGGCCGCTGAGGTAGGTCGACACGCCGGCGGCGCTCGCGAACGTCCCCATCAGCGCCGCGACGGCCTGCAGGACCGCGCCGACGAGCGGCAGCCAGGTCGCCGCCCGCGGCAGCTGGGGGCGGCGCGCGCGGGTGGCGGCCGCGAGGAAGCTGAGCAGCCAGCCGACCGCGATCAGGCCGATCGCGCGCGCGACCGAGGCCGCGATCACCTCCCCCGCGTGGTCGTTGTAGAAGGCGTAGAAGCCGTCGCGCACGCTGCGCGCCTGCCCGACCGGACCCGGGCGCTCGACGTTCTGCAGCGCCTCGAGCAGGCCCGAGCGCGGCGCGCCGGAGAAGATCTGGTTGCTCCAGATGTCGGCGCCGAAGGTCAGCAGCGCGCCGATCACCGCGGCCACGGCCGCGCGCGGACGCTGGCGCGCCTCCCAGGTGAGCTGCTCTTCGGTCGAGTCGGCGACGGCCACGAAGCCGCAATGCTAGAGGGCTAGGGCGTGCGCGGCCGCTCGGTCACGCGCGACCCGAGCCGCGCGCTGCGCTGCGCCCGGTCCAGCCGCCGCGGCGGCTCGGGATCGACGTCGTTGCGCCCCGCCACGCGCGACAGCCGTTCGCCCGCGTAGAGCACGACGTCGAGGAGCGGCGCCAGCACCCCGATCACGGACTCGACGCGGCGCTGCCGGGCGAGCTGGGTGGAAGTGCGCTGCGCCATCGAAGCGCGATTGTAGACTCGCCGCGTGCTGATCCGCGAGGTCATGACGGAGTCCGTGGTGACGGCCGCGCCGGAGCGCACGGTGCGCGAGATCGCCGAGCTGATGCGCGAGCGCAACGTCGGCTCGGTGGTGCTCGTCGAGGGGTCGCGGCCGATCGGGTTCGTGACCGACCGCGATCTCGCGCTGTCGGTGATCGCCGACGGGCGCGACTTCTCCGATCACGTCGCCGACCACGCCTCCTCACCGGTGATCGTCGCCCACCCCGGCATGGATGTCGCCGAGGGCGCCGAGCTGATGGTCCGTCACGGCGTCCGCCGCCTCGTCGTCGTCGACGGCGAGCGGCTGTCGGGCATCGTCACCCTCGACGACCTCGCCTCGCGCACCGGGGACGCCGACCTCGCCGCGTCGCTGTCCTCGCGCGTGACCCGCGCCGTCATGCCGGACTTCTTCTTCCACGAGCGCGGCGACTAGCGCGGCGTCGCCCGGCGGGAGGGGTGCGGCCACCCGAACCCGCTACTGGTGATAGCCCCGGTGCGCCGGAGCGTGCGACGCGAAAGGCTCCGCACATGGCCGTTCGCACCGCCGCGCTCCCCCGCTCCGACGCCGCTCCCCTCGGCCCGGTCTCCCTGCGCCGCGCGCTGGTCATGGTCGGCGGCGCCGCCCTGCTGATCGTCTCGCTGCTGCTGGTCGCCCCCGCGGTCGCGGATCTGCCGGCCGCGCTGCGCCGGCTCGAACACGGCGACGGCCGCTGGCTGCTGCTGGCGCTCCTGCTCGAGGCGCTCTCGTTCCTCGGGCACGCGATCCTCTTCCGTGCCGTCGGCCTCGACGACCGCGGCCGCATCGGACTGCGCGCCAGCATCGAGATCACGCTCGCCGGGCACGCCGCCACGCGGCTGCTGGCGAGCGCGGGCGCCGGCGGCGTCGCGCTGACCGCCTGGGCGATGCGCCGCTCGGGCATCGACCGCGCCACGGTCGCCGCGCGCATGACGACCTTCCTCGTGCTGCTCTACAGCGTCTACATGGGCGCGCTGATCCTCGGCGGCGCGGGCCTCGCGCTCGGCGTGCTCCCCGGCGGCGGCTCGTTCGCGATCACGGTCGTGCCGGCGCTGTTCGGCACCGTGGTCATCACGGTCGTACTGAGCGCCACGCGAATCCGTCATGGCGAGGGCCGCGTGCGCCGCGTGCTCGCCCCGCTCGGCGCCGGCGTGCGCGACGCGCGCCGCATGGTCCGCTCGGGCGACGCGGGACTGGCCGGCGCGATCATGTGGTGGGCCTTCGACATCGCGGTCCTGTGGGCGTGCTTCAAGGCCTTCGGCGCCTCGCCCGCGATCGCCGTGGTCGTGGTCGCCTACTTCGTCGGCACGCTGGCCAACACGCTTCCTCTCCCCGGTGGGATCGGCGGTGTCGAGGGCGGCATGGTCGGCGCGCTCGCCGCCTTCGGGGTCGACCCCGGGCTCGCCCTGATCGCCGTGCTCGCCTACCGCGGCTTCGCCTTCTGGCTGCCGATCGTCCCGGGCGTGATCGCCTACGTGACCCTGCGCCGGACGGTCGCCGGCTGGGAGGCCGAGGATCAGCTAGCCTCCGTCGAATGGAAGGCTTCGGCTTCTTCAACGATCCTGATTTCCAGAAGCGGCTGCAGGACATGGCAGAGCAGATGCAGAGTCAGCAGTCCCTCGCCTGGGCTGACAACGCCATCAAGCTCGCCGTCGATATGACGGTCGCCGCGATCAACCGGATGAACCTGCAGGGCACGCCCGAGCAGCAGGCGCAGCAGGTGCGCTCCGTGATGGCCACGATCTTCCCCGAGGCCGTCACGCTCGTGCGCGAAGCGCGCGCGGGCCTCAGCTAGCACCGGCGTTCGCCGGCGTCTTCGCCTCCTCGCGCGCTGCCCGGCCCGCGGCGATCACCTCCTTGAAGGAGCGGAAGCGGAAGATGAACACGATCGAAGCGAAGCCGAGCCCGAACATGAAGGCCGCGATCGCGATCTGCTGCCCCACGGAGTAGGCGGCGACGGTCGCGCCGGACGCCGTCCCGGCGAACACCTTCACGAGCAGAGCCTGCTGCACGCCCGCACCGCCGGGGGTGAAGGGCACGAGCGCGGCGACCGCGTTGACCCCCAGCACGAGCAGGACGTTGCGCACCGAGCCGCCGACGTTGAACGCGCTCAGCAAGAACCAGAAGGCGGTGAAGCGGAACCCCCAGCCGGCGAGCTGGACGAGGAAGACCTGCCGCAAGTAGCGGCGACGGTCGAAGACGATCGCCAGGCCCTGTCGGACCCGCGCCCAGAAGGCCCGCACACGCGCGCTCAGCAGCGCGAAGCCGATCAGCCCGAGCAGCGCGAGGACGGTCAGCAGGAACAGCGTGAAGCGCATGTTCGAGGCGAAGAACGCGAGGTCGAAGGCCGGCAGCTTCGAGAAGTCCGGCGGCTTCGGGAACGCGCCCTGCGTGAACGCGAAGCTGAGGATCGGGATCGCCATGCAGAGATCGAAGATCATCTCCACGGCGAAGCTCGAGGCGACCGCGGGGAAGCTCGAGCCCGGGACCGACGAGCGCGTCAGGAACAGGCGGATGACGTCACCGCCGCGCGCCGGGACGACGCTGTTGAAGCCGTAGCCGGCGACGTACGCGCCCCAGATGCGGCGGAATTGGATCCGCGCGTCGGGATAGGCCGCGCGCAGGATGTTGTACGAGGCCCGCGCGCGCAGCGTCATGTAGCAGCCGAAGGCGGCGAGGCCGATCAGCAGCGACAGCCAGTTGATCGCGGCGAGGCTCGAGAAGAAGTGGCCGACCGCGTCGAAGAAGGACGAGAACGAGTCCCCGAGGGAGGCGAGGGGCAACGCGGACTGGGTCACTGGCGTGGGAGGCTAGCGGCGTGTCGGAGCCGATCGCCTTCCTGTGCATGACCTGCGGGACGCAGTATCCGCCGTCCGCCTCGCCGCCCGGCGAATGCCCGATCTGCCTCGACGAGCGCCAGTACGTCGGGCCGGGCGGTCAGCGCTGGATCAGCCCGGCGGAGCTGGCGGCAGGGCACGGGAACCGGATCGAGGAGGCCGAGCGCGGGCTCCTCGGCATCGGCACGGAGCCGCGCTTCGCGATCGGGCAGCGCGCGCTGCTCGTCGACGGCCTGCTGTGGGACTGCGTGTCGCTGCTCGACGACGCGACGGCCGCGGCCGTCGAGGCGCACGGCGGGATGCGGGCGATCGCCATCTCCCATCCCCACTACTACTCGGCGATGGCCGACTGGGCCGAGCGCTTCGACGTGCCGATCCTCCTGCATGCCGACGACGCCGAGCACGTGATGCGCCCGAGCGCGCGGGTCGAGCACTGGACCGGCGAGCGGCGCGCGCTCTGGGACGGGCTCGAGCTCGTCCGGCTCGGCGGGCACTTCGCCGGTGCGACCGTGTGCCTGTGGCCCGCCGGGGCCGGCGGCGCGGGCGCCGTGCTGGCCGGCGACGTGATCCAGGTCGCGGCCGATACCGACTGGGCGAGCTTCATGTGGTCCTACCCGAACTACATCCCGCTGCCGGCGCGGCAGGTCCAGCGGATCCGCGACGTGATCGAGACGCTCACGTTCGACCGCGTCTACGGCGCGTGGTGGCCGGCGGTGATGGCCTCCGGCGCGAAGACGAAGGTGCTGCGCTCCGCCGACCGCTACCTCGCGGCGCTCGCGCGCTGACGCGCCGCGCCCGGCTACGCAGCCGCCCCGAGCTCCTCGAGCGCCTTGAGGACGAGATCGTCGTGCGTCTTCGGCGAGACCTTCGGGAAGACCCTCGCGACCGTGCCGCTCGCGTCGATGATGAACGTCGCGCGCTGGGCGCCCATGTACGTGCGGCCGTACATCGACTTCTCGCCCCAGACGCCGTAGAGCTCGCAGACCGCGTGGTCCTCGTCGGCCAGCAGCGTGAAGCTCAGATCCTGGCCGCCGTGGAACTTCTTGATCGCCTTGACCGGGTCGGGCGAGACGCCGAGCACCTTCGCACCCGCCGCGTCGTAGTCGGCTTGGTGGTCGCGGATCCCGCAGGCCTGCGTCGTGCAGCCGGGCGTGTCCGCCTTGGGATAGAAGTACAGGACCACGGTCTGGCCGCGCAGACCCGACAGCGTGACGTCCTTGCCGTCCTGGTCGGGCAGCGTGAAGTCAGGGGCCTGGGTGCCTTCCTCGATCATCGCTTCGGACTCCTTGGTCACTTGAGCAGGCGGGAGAGACGGCGGTCCTTGAGCACCCGGTCCTCCGTCTGGTCGTGGGGGCAGTAGGTCATCACGTAGTCCTCGTAGAACACCGCTTCGAGGACGGTGCCGCAGGTCGGGCAGGGCTCCCCCTGGTGCGCGTGGATCCGCGTGGGCTTGGGGAACTTCTCGGGCAGCGGCAGCTCGACGTGCTCGCCGTAGTAGCCGACGACGCGGTCGAGCTCGCAGCGGATCGCCTCGCGCAGCGCGTCCGCCTCGGCGTCGGAGAGGTCGTCGCCGCGCTTGAACGGCGACAGCTTCGCCACGTGGAGGATCTCGTCCACCCACGTGCGGCCGATGCCGGTGATCACGCCTTGGTCGCGCAGCAGCGAGTGCAGCGGCCGTGGACTCGCGAGCCGCTCCCTGAGGTCTGCGGGCGGCTCCGGCCAGGCTTCCGGGCCCAGGTGCGCGAGCGACTCCTCGCCATCGAGACCCTCCGGCGTGAGCAGCTTCACCCACGCGCGCTGCTTGGTCCCGAACTCGCGCAGCCGCAGCTCGCGATCGTCGGACAGCCGTACCAGCAGCCGCGATGTCCTGTCACGCAGCGAGGCGCGCTTGGCGAACATCTGCATGCGGCCGGCGCTCATCAGGTGAACGAGCAGCGTCAGCGGGCCGCGCTCGGCGGTGTCGACGTCGAGCAGCAGCAGCTTGCCGCGCCGGCGGACGCCGGTGAACGTCGCCCCGTCGAGCGCGTTCAGCGGCGGATCGAAGGTCTTGAGCGCGTTGATCCCCGGCGCGAGCACCGACTCGATCGGCTCGCCGGGGAGCGCCTCGTCGAGCCGCCGCGCGGTGATCTCCATCTCGGGCAGCTCGGGCATGCGTCCCACGGTAGCCGAGCCGGGTAGGTAGCCGGCATGGATCCGTGGGTGCAGGCGGCCGCCGCCGCGATCTCGCGACGAGCCGAGCGCGAGCTCGA
>JAXDHR010000091.1:0-12578 GCA_034664425.1 Solirubrobacteraceae bacterium | reverse complement strand
GCGGCTGGCGCCTGACGATCTGCCGCGCGACGTTCGCCCGGTAGCCGGCGAGATGAGCGGAAAAGGGGTCAGACCCCTTGAGTCGCTGCCGCTCAAGGGGTCTGACCCCTAGTGGTTGCCGTGCAGCGACGCCAGGTCGCGCTCGAAGGCCGGGTAGGACACCGCGGCCGCGTCCATGCCCTCGACGGTGACGCCCTCGCGGGAGGCGAGGCCGGCGACCGCGCCGAGCATCGCCAGGCGGTGATCGCCGTGGGAGGCGATCGTGCCGCCGCGCAGGCCGCCGCTGCCGCGCACGGCGAAGCCATCGTCCGTCGCCTCGATGTCGGCGCCGAGACCGCGCAACCCGTCGACGACGGCGGCGATCCGATCCGTTTCCTTCAGACGCAGCTCCTGCGCGCCGCGCACGACGGTCTCGCCCTCGGCGAAGCAGCCGAGCAGCGCGACGAGCGGCAGCTCGTCGATCGCGAGCGGGACCTCGTCGGGCTCGACCGTGGTCCCGACCAGCGGCCCGTGCGCGACGTCGAGCTCGATCACCGGCTCGACCGCCGGCGCGCCGTCGAGACCCGGCGGCTCGAGCTCGCCGAGCACGACCGCGCCCATCCGCTCGGCGATCCGCAGGAAGCCGACCCGCGTCCAGTTCGCCGAGTGCCCCGTCAGCACGATCCGCGAGCCCGCGACGAGCACCGCGGCGGCGACGTGGAAGGCGGCCGAGGATGGATCGCCCGGCACGTGCACGGCATCGAGCTCGAGCTCGTCCTGCTGGCCGACCGACACCGCCGGCCCCTCGCGGCGCACGTCGACGCCCGCGGCGCGCAGCATTCGCTCGGTGTGGTCGCGGCTCGGGACGGGCTCGACGACCGTCGTGCGGCCCTCGGCGAACAGCCCCGCCAGCAGCACGCAGGACTTGATCTGCGCCGAGGCCACCGGCAGCACGTACTCGATGCCGCGCAGCGTGCGTCCGCGGATGGTGAACGGCGCGAAGCGGTCCTCGCGCGCGTCGATGTCGCCGCCCATCGCGCGCAGCGGCGCGGCGATCCGGTCGACCGGACGGGTCCGGATCGAAGCATCGCCGTCGAGCGTCCACACCCCGCCCTCGACGCCGGCGAGGCGCCCCGGGAGCAGCCGCATCAGCGTGCCCGCGTTGCCGACGTCGATCACCCCGTCGACCCTGCCGATCCCGCGCAGGCCCGGGCCGCGGACGACCAGCGACCCGTCGCCCTGCGCGGAGACGAGCGCGCCGAGCGCGCGCACGGCGTCGAGGGTCGAGCGGGTGTCCGCCGCGTCGAGATAGCCCGTGATGCGCACCGGCTCGTCCCCCATCGACGCCAGCAGCGCGGCGCGATGGGAGATCGACTTGTCGGGCGCGACCGCGAGGGTTCCGCGCAGCGATCCGGAGGGCGCGAAACGCGCCGCAGCGCTCACGCGGCCGAGAGCGCCTTGCCGGCGAGCGCGGCGGCGCGCTCGACCTGGACGGCGTAGTCCGCGAAGCCGTCGGCGTAGAGCTGCTGCGGCCCGTCGCAGATCGCCTCGTCCGGGTTCGGATGCACCTCGACGATGATCCCGTCGGCGCCGATCGCGGCGGCCGCCAGCGAGAGCGGCAGCACGAGGTCGCGGCGCCCGGCGGCGTGGCTGGGATCGATGATCACCGGCAGATGGGTCATCTGCTTGAGCACCGGCACGGCCATCAGGTCGAGCGTGAAGCGGTACGCCGTTTCGAACGTGCGGATGCCGCGCTCGCACAGCAGCACGTTCGGGTTGCCCTCCTTGAGGACGTACTCCGCCGCCATCAACAGCTCCTCGAGCGTCGACGAAAGACCACGCTTGATCATCACGGGGCGGCCCGAGCGGCCGACCTCGGCCAGCAGCGGGTAGTTCTGCATGTTGCGCGCGCCGATCTGGATCACGTCGGCCACCTCGAGCACCGGCTCGAGGTCGCGCGCGTCCATGCACTCGGTCACGATCGGCATGCCGGTCTCGGCCTTGGCCTCGGCGAGCAGCCGCAGGCCCTCCTGGCCGAGCCCCTGGAAGGCGTAGGGCGACGTGCGCGGCTTGTAGGCGCCGCCGCGCAGCAGCGCGGCGCCCGCGTCCTGGACGGCGTGCGCGGTGGTCATCAGCTGGTCGCGCGACTCGACGGTGCAGGGCCCGGCGATCAGCGAGAAGTGCTCGCCGCCGATCCGCCGCCCGTCGATGTCGATGACGCTCGGCTCGCCGGCGCGCAGCTGGTTGGACGAGAGCTTGTAGGGCTTGAGGATCGGGACGACCTGGGCAACGCCGGGCGCGCCCTCGAGCTCGAGGCGGGCGACGTGCTCGCGGTCCCCGATCGCGCCGATCACCGTCACCTCGTCGCCGCGCGAGGGGTGCGCGCGGGCTCCGACGGCCTCGATCCGGTCGATGACGGCCTGCACCTCTGCCTCGGTGGCCGTCGGTCTCATCACGATCATCATCTGGGGTCTCCTGGAAAGGTCTCTCGCAAAGGCTAGGAACGTCCGGTGCTGCTGGGTGGCCAGGTTGGCCGTGGACGGCGCTCGGCCCGGAGGCCCGATCCAAGCCGGACGGCGTGCGGGACGCCGGCCGAGCGCCTAGCTAAATCGCCAGGCGCGATAGGTGGAGAACCAGAAGCTGCGACGGCCGGCGCCCCGCGCGGCGGCGGCAAACGAGATACGGCGGGTGGTGGCGGGGCGATCGGACATGGTCGCGACTCGGCGCAGTTGTAGCAGCATCGGCAGCGCCCCGCCAGTTCTGGAGAGGCTCAGACGGAGGCGGTTGCCGGTGCAGCCGCCTCGGCAAGGCGCAGGTCGGCCTGGCGCCGGCGGGTCGGCGCGCCGAGTGCATAGAAGATCAGCCCCAGCAGGATCAGCGCCGCGAGCGGCACGAACTGCGACACCTCGTAGGCGCCTCGCTGGCCGGCCCAGCCGTCGGGCAGGGACGACCCCGGATCGCTCGTCCCGAACCCCGGATACAGGAGCGCCACCGTCGCCAGCGCGGCCCAGGCCGTGCACAGCAGCGAGACGATCCAGGCGCCCGCCCTGCCGCCCGGCACCGCGTACGGACGCGGGACGTGGGCATGCGTGTAGCGCAGCTTGACCAGCGCCGGGAACACGAGCAGGTAGGAGATCGTCGTCGTCGAGATGGCCAGTCCGAGCACCGCGGTGAAGTACTTGCTCGCCGACCCGGACGTGAGCTGGAACGCGAGCACCATCACGATCGTCGAGAACGTGCCCGAGAGCAGGTTGACCGCGACCGGCGTCCCCCACCGCGCGGAGAAGACCCCGAAGAAGCGCGGCGCGCCGCCGTCGTAGCCGGCCACGGCCTGGGCGCGGTCGGCGCCCATGATCCACGTCGTCCCGCTCGAGAGCAGGGCGAGGATGAAGCCGATCGCGGCGAGGTCGCCGAGCAGCTTGCCGGCGCCGGTCAGCGTCGCGGTCACGGAGCCGTCCTTCGCCGTGGCGACGTGGCCGCCGTAGACCGTGAAGACGGTCTTCATCGCGTCGATGAAACCGCCGAGGCTCGAGACCGCGGAGGTCGGCAGCACGAGCAGGATCGCGAGGATCGGTATCCCGTACAGCGCCATCGCCCCGAACGCGGAGCGGATCACGGTGTAGGGCACGTCGCGCTGCGGGTCCTTCATCTCGTCGCCCGCCGAGTTGGGCAGCTCGAAGCCGACGTAGTTGAAGAACAGCACCGGCACCGCAGCGATGAAGATTCCGTAGGTCGGCTTGAAGTCACCCGCGCCGACGCCGTGGACGCCGTGCGAGAACGCGTAGATGATCACGGTCAGCGTGAAGAACCCGAGCACGACGACGCGTACCCAGGCGCCGATCGTCGGGATCCACTTGCCGATCGAGAAGGAGAGGATCGCGGCCCACACCGCGAACCAGATGAAGGCGAGCGCGAACAGGTACTGGCCGGCCCCGTGCAGCGGCGTGAAGAAGGCGCCGAATGTCGTCACGGCGGTGATGGTGAGCGAGCCGCCGAGCCAGATCGGGTTCGAGAGCCAGTAGAGAACCGAGTTGACCGACGCCGCGAAGCGCCCGAACGCGAGCTTGACCCAGATGTACGGGCCGCCCTCCTGCGGGAAGCTCGAGCCGAGCTCAGCCGTCAGCAGCGCGTAGGGGACGAAGAACACGAGGCCCAGCACGGCGAGCCAGGTGAAGGCCTGCGCGCCGTTGTCGGCGACGGCGCCCAGCGTGTCCAGGCCGACGAGCGTGCAGAGCAGGAAGAACAGCATGTCGAAGCGCCCGAAGTGCTTCTTGAGCTTCGACTTCTCCTCGAGCGCGGCGACAGTCGTGTGCTCGACGAGCTCGTCATCGATGGCGGCCATGTGGCGATCGTCGCATATGTTCGGATGCACGCCAGCGGCGCTAACGCGCCTCTCATCCACTCATGAGCTCGGCTCGCGCCGCGGCGCGCGCGGCCGGCGTCACGAGCCCAGCGAGCTGCGCTGCCCGGTCCGGCCGGTAGCGCTCGTAGAGCAGCTGCCAGTGCGCGGCCGGGGCGAGGCCGACATCGACGTCGCCGCAGCGCCACGTGCCCTCGGCGCGGAACGGCATCCTCACCACGGGCCCCCCGTCGGCGAGCGTCCAGGCGAGCCCGCCCAGCAGCTCGACCTCGACCCCGCCGACGTCCAGTCGCGCCTTCCACGGTGAGCGCAACAGCGGCGTCGGCTCGGTCGTCGTCTCGACCCACCACTCGCCCGCCGCCGCCTCGGCCGCGGCGCGGTCCTCGGGTGCAACGACGAGATCGAGATCGCGCACCGCGACGTCGAGTCCGAGGGCGTGCAGCAGTGCGGAGCCGCCGAGCAGCACCGCGACCCCCGCGCCTTCGAGGCGGCGCACGACCGCCGTGAGCGCGGCCGCCAGCTCCGGGCTCACCCGATCAGCGAGCCGAGCACCGCGACGAAGCGCTCGTTCTCCTCCTGCGTGCCGACCGTGACCCGCAATGCGCCCTCGCGCCCGAGCGCCGAGCCCGAGCGCACGAGCACGCCCCGCTCGGCGAGTCCGCGCAGCACCGCGCCCTCGGCCTCGGGATCGGCGCCCGCACCCGGCAGGTCGAACCAGACGAAGTTGGCCTGCGACTCCGCCGGCTCCAGGCCCAGCTCGCGCAGCCCCTGCTCGAGGCCCATGCGCTCGGCGAGGTTGCGCTCGACGCGGCGGGCGACCTCGTCGCCATGCTCGAGCGCCTCGAGCGCCGCAGCCTGGGCGGCGGCGTTGCAGAAGAACGGCTGGCGCACCTGGTCGACGGCGGTCCGGAAGGCCTCCGACCCGCACAGCCCGTAGCCGACGCGCAGCCCGCAGAGCCCGTAGATCTTCGAGAAGGTCCGCAGCAGGACGAGGTTCGGGTGGCGCTCGAGCAGCTCGACCGATTCCTCGGGGTCCTGGAGCATGTTGAACTCGACGTAGGCCTCGTCGAGGATCACGCAGACGTGGCGGGGAACGTCGTTAACGAAGGCCGCGACGTCTTCGATCGCGACGGCGGTCGAGGTCGGATTGTTCGGGTTGCAGACGATCACCAGGCGGGTCGCCGCGGTCACCTCTGACAGCATCGCCGCGAGGTCGTGGCGGTGATCGTCGGTCAGCGGCACCTCGATCGCGCGCGCTCCCGAGGCGGCGGCGAGGTGCGGGTAGACGCTGAACGCCGGCCAGGCGTAGATCAGCTCCGCGCCGGGCTCGAGCAGAGCATCGCCCGCGGCGAGCAGCACGTCGCAGGAGCCGTTGCCGACGGCGATCCGGTTCGCCGGCACGCCCGTGCGGTCGGCGAGCCTGCGGCGCAGCGCCGCGTTCGTCGGGTCGGGGTAGCGGTTGAGCGAGCCGAGGGCCTTCGCGGCGGCCTCGCGGACGGCCAGGATCGGCGGGTACGGCGACTCGTTGGACGCGAGCAGGGCGACGGGGCCATCGAGCCCGTAGGCCTCGGCGGCCGGGTAGACCGGGATGCGGCGGACCTTGGCGGCGAACTCGAGGGCCATGCGGGTCAGACTACTGGGCGCCTTCGAGGTCCAGCCGCAGCTTGCGGGCCTCGCCGAGGTAGACGTGCTGCGGCTCCACGCCGACGGGCGGGTAGCAGTGCACGAGCACGCGCACCACCCGCGGCAGCGAGCCCGGCACGGGGATCTCGCGGGCGCACATCAGCGGCACGCGGCTGAGGCCCATCTCGCGCGCCGCGACGGCGGGGAACTCCGCGTCGAGGTCCGCGGTCAGCGTGAAGAGGCACGAGACGAGGCTGCTCGCGTCGAGCCGGTTGCGCTCGAGCAGCGCCCGCATCAGCTCGTCCGTGGCGGCGAGGATGTCGGCGGCCTCGTTGGCCCGCACGGTGTTGGCGCCCCGGAGCGCGATGAGCCGCATGCGGCCCGGATTGAATCAGGCGGCTCGCCGCGAGCGCGGGCGCGGCCGGCTCGCGACCCGCCGCAGGCGCTCGACCTCGGCGTCCGTGAGCCGGCGCGCGGCGCCCGGGGCGAGGTCGCCGAGCCCGAGCGGACCGAACGCCACGCGAGTCAGCTCGGCCACCGGGTGCCCGACCGCCTCGCACATGCGCCGCACCTGGCGCTTGCGGCCCTCGTGCAGGGTCAGCTCGATGGTGTCCGCCGTGAGCCGGCGCACCCTCGCGGGCGCCGTGCGCCCGTCGTCGAGCAGCACACCCTCGCGCAGCGCGTCGAGCTCGCGGGCGCGGACCGGCGGCCGGCGCACCCTCGCCCGGTAGACCCGCGCCACCTCGAAGGAGGGGTGCATCAGCCGGTGCGCGAGGTCGCCGTCGTCGGTGAGCAGGATCAGCCCGGTCGAGTCCGCGTCGAGGCGGCCAACCGGGTACAGCCGCCGGCCGCTGCGCACGAGCTCGACGACGGTCGGTCGCCCCTGCGGATCCGACGCCGTGGAGACGACGCCGAGCGGCTTGTTGAGCGCGTAGACCGCGCGACGGCCGTCGTGCACGCGCACGGGCTCGCCGTCGACCTCGATGCCCTCGGAGCCGTCGACGCCGGTGGCCGGGTCGCGGACCACCTCCCCCGCCACGCGGACCCGGCCGGCGAACACGAGCTGCTCGCTGGCCCGGCGGGAGGCGACGCCGGCGTGGGCGAGGAACTTGGCGAGCCGCATGGTCTCGCGCCCACCCTACTCTGGAGGGGTGGACCTCGAGCGCCTGCACGACACCCTCGCCGCCGCCGGCGAGCCCGCCTTCCGCGCCCGCCAGGTGTGGCGCTGGACGGCGACCGGCGCACCGGGCTACGAAGCGATGACCGACCTGCCCGTTGGGCTGCGCGAGCGGCTCGCCGAGGACGTCGCGTTCTCGACCCTGCGGCTCGTGCGCGAGGCGCACGCCAAGGACGGGACGGTCAAGGCGCTCTTCCACACCCACGACGGCCGCGCCGTCGAGGCGGTGCTGATGCGCTATCGCGACGGGCGGCGCTCGGTCTGCGTGTCATCGCAGTCCGGCTGCCCGCTGACCTGCACCTTCTGCGCCACCGGCGCGATGAAGTTCGGCCGCAACCTGACCGCCTCGGAGATCCTCGACCAGGTTCTGCACTTCCGCCGCACGGAGCCGCTCGACCACCTCGTCTACATGGGCATGGGCGAGCCGATGATGAACCTCGACCACGTGCTCGACGCGGCGCGCCGGCTTCCCGACCTCGGCATCACGCACCGGCGCACGGGCATCTCGACCGTCGGCTGGGCGCCGGGCATCCGCCGGCTGACCGAGCAGGAGCTGCCGATCCGCCTCGCGCTCTCGCTGCATGCGCCCGAGGACGCGCTGCGCTCGCGGATCATGCCGGTCAACGAGCGCTATCCGCTCGCCGAGGTGCTCGAGGCCTGCGCTGCGTTCTACGCGCGGCGGCGCCGGCAGGTCTTCGTCGAGTACGTGATGCTCGCCGGCGTCAACGACCACTACGCGCAGGCGGTGCAGCTGGCCGAGCTGCTCGACCCGCGGATCTACAAACTCAACCTGATCCCGTACAACCCGACCGATTCGGTCTACGAGGGATCGGGCCGCGGGGCGATCGACGCCTTCCGCGCCGCGCTCGAGGAGCACGGCCTGCGCGCGACGGTGCGCCTCACCCGCGGCCGCGACATCGACGCGGCCTGCGGTCAGCTCGCGGCCAAGCAGCCCGCGGCCGCCTAGCCCTGGCCCTGGCGCTCGTTGGAGGTCTGGGTACCCGAGCTCGCGGGCCGCGGGCGCCCGGTCGGCTCCGGGGTGCTCGTGCGCGTGCGCGGAGCGCTCGCACCGCCGCCGAGCAGCACGAATGCGCCGGCGAGGAGCACGATGAAGGCGATGATCCCGACGACCGGCGACAGGAAGATGCTGGCGGCGACGCCGACCACCGCCGCGACCGCGAAGTAGACGAGCTGCATGGCAATCGCCTACCCCGCCGCCGAGGACCGGCCCGGCGGAGGTTCGAAATCTGACGCTACGGACCGGGCGGAGACGAGGTGACGGGAGCCGGTGCGGTGCCCGCACGCTGCTCGCCCGCGCGCAGCAGCCGGTCGCGCAGCGCGCCGGCCTCCTCGGGGGTCGGGTCCCACTGGGCGGGATCGGGCAGGTCGTCGGCGGTGCGCAGCCCGAACAGCTTCAAGAAGAGCGGCGTCGTGCGGTAGAGCACGGCGCCGAACTGCGAGCGGCCGGATTCCTCGATCAGCCCGCGCTCGGTCAGCGCGGCGGTCGCCGACTCCGACGCGACGCCGCGGATGCGCGCGACCTCGGGCCGCGAGACCGGCTGCAGGTAGGCGACGATCGCGAGCGTCTCGGCCTGCGCGGGCGTCAGCGCCGAGGTGCGCGGGCGGGCGAGCAGCCGCCGCGCCGCCTCCTCGGCCTCCGGGTGCGAGGCGAGCGCCCAGCCACCCGCGACCTCGCGCAGCACGACGCCGCGACCGTCGAGCGCGCCGGCGAGCTCGCGCAGCGCGCGCACGACGGCCTCCTCGTCCGCCTGCGCGGCGTCGGCCAGCTCGTCGACCGAGACCGGCTCGGGGGAGAGGAACAGCAGCGCCTCGAGCGTGCGGGCGAGCGGGCTCACGCGGCGCGGCGGGTGGGCGTGGACATCATCTCGCTCGTCGCGCGCACGGTGATCGGGCCGAACGGCTCGTCCTGCTCCCATGACGCCTCGCCGCGCTTGTAGAGCTCGAGCAGCGCCCACACGGTGACGGCGACGGTCACCCGGTCAGCACCCTCGACCGCGGCGTCGAACGAGACCGAGCCGGCGTGACGGCGCAGCAGGTCGCGCAGGATGCCCAGCCGCTCGCCGACGGTGACCCGCGGGGCGCGCATGTGGCGGACGTCGATCGGCGGGGGCGTGCGCAGCAGCGCGCCGAGCGCGCGGCCGAGCACCTCCGGGTCATAGGCCCGCTCGGCCGCCTCGAGGCTGACGCGCCGCAGCGCAGCAGGCAGCGGCGCGCTGCGGCCGAGGTAGGCCTGCCCCTCGGCGTGGCCCTGGGTCAGCCAGGCGCCCGCGCCGCGGAAGCGCAGGTAGGCCAGCATCCGCTCGACGAGCTCCTCGGCCGCCTCGGCGGGGGCGAGCTCGTCGAGGTCCTCGACGAGCTCCTCGCCGGGAAGCATCAGCCGCGACTTGAGCTCGAGCAGGGCCGCGATCAGCACGAGGAACTCGGTCGTGGCGTCGAGGTCGAGCTCGCCCTGGGCCTCGAGGTGGTCGACGTAGGCGAGCACGATCTCGGCCAGCTCGATCTCGAGCAGGTCGAGCTCCTCGCGCAGCACGAGCGAGAGCAGCAGGTCGAACGGCCCCGCGAAGACGTCGAGGTCGAGCTCCAGTCGGTGGATCAGCGCGGGCATCGAGCCCGGGAGGCTAGGCGGCGGGGCCGACGGACCTTCGCGCAGGCCCCACGCCCATCGCCTCGCGCACGTCGGCGAGCGTCTCGCGGGCGATCCCGCGGGCGCGCTCGGCGCCGGCCTCGAGGATGCCCTCGAGCTCGTCGTCGTTCGCGCGCAGCTCGGGGTAACGGGCCTGCAGCGGGGCCAGCCAGTTGACCACGGCGTCGCCGACCGCCGTCTTGAAGTCCCCGTAGCGTGAGCCGGCGAACTCGCGCTCGATCGCCTCGGGCGCGAGACCGCGCGCCGCGGCCATGATCTCGATCAGGTTGGAGATCCCCGGCTTGTCCTCGCGGCGCACGACCTCCTCGCCGGAGTCGGTCGCGGCGCTGCGGATCTTCTTGCGGATGACCTCCGGCGGGTCGAGCAGCTCGACGGTGCCCTTGGCCGTGCCGCCGGTGGTCGACATCTTGCGCTGGGGCTCCTGCAGGTCGGTCACGCGCGCCCCCACGGTCGGGTAGCGGCCCTCGGGCACGACGAGCAGCTCGCCGAATCGCCGGTTGAAGCTCTCTGCCACGCGGCGCATCAGCTCGAGGTGCTCGCGCTGGTCCTCGCCGACCGGCACCTCGTGGGCCCGGTAGGCGAGCACGTCGGCGGCCATCAGCACCGGGTAGAAGAGCAGCCCGGCCGAGACGCGGTCGCGCTGGTTGAGCGACTTGTCGCGGAACTGGTGCATGCGGTTGAGCTCGCCGACCGACGTGACGCTCGAGAGCAGCCAGGTGAGCTCCGAGTGCTCCTGGACGTCGCTCTGGCGGAAGAGGATGCAGCGATCGGTGTCGAGCCCGGCGGCGACGAGCAGCGCGGCGAGATCCTTCGTCGCCGAGCGCAGCTCGTCGGGGTCGTAGGGCACCGTCGTCGCGTGCAGGTCGACGATGCAGTAGATCGCCGGATCGCCGCGCTCCTGCCCCGCGACGTAGTGCGTGATCGCGCCGATGTAGTTGCCGAGGTGCTTGGTGCCCGTCGGCTGGATGCCCGAGAAGATGATCACGGCCCGGGCAGCGTACCGCCCACCCGCGCCCCGATCGTGCCTACGCCGTCTTCGGCGCGAGCGCGAGCAGCGCGTTGAGAATCTGCGTCAGCTGACCCAGCGGCGTACCGGAGAGGCTGCCGGGGTTGAGCAGGTTCGTGATGCCGCACAGCAGGTTGCCGAGCAGGTTGATCGAGGGCAGCTGCGAGGACTTCGCGCCCTGGGCGACGGTCGGGTCCCAGACCGGCGCGCTCACGGCGCGCTTGAACGACTTGCCGTTGAAACCTGCCACGGGCGACGCCGTTCGCGTGGACCTGGCCGTTCTTGCCAGGCGGAGGTGCTCGATGGTCCAACCTCGCCCCCGTCGCGGCGTTGACGCGGCTCAGTCGATCGCCTGGCGAACGATCGGGCGCTTCGCGGCGCCCGCCTCGTCCAACCGCCGTACCGGCGTCGTGTACGGTGCGCTGCGCGCGATCTCCGGGTCCTCCTCGGCCTCGCGGACGATCGCCCCGACCGCCTCGGCGAAGGCGTCGAGCGTCTCGCGGGTCTCCGTCTCGGTCGGCTCCACGAGCATCGCCTCGTCGACCAGCAGCGGGAAGTAGACCGTGGGCGGGTGGAATCCATGGTCCAGCAGGCGCTTGGCGACGTCGAGCGTGCGGATCCCGAGCCGCTTCTTCAACGGGCCGCCGGTGAGCACGAACTCGTGCATGCAGCGCTCCCCGAAGGCGAGCGGCAGGTCCGCTCCGGCTGTCTCGCGCAGTCGCGCGAGCAGGTAGTTCGCGTTCAGCACGGCCGTCTCGGACGCCTCCTGCAGGCCGTCGGAGCCGAGCGAGAGGATGTAGGCCCACGAGCGCACGAAGACGCCGTAGTTGCCTTGGAACCCGCGCAGTCGGCCGATCGACTGCGGCCGGTCGAAGTCGAGGTCGTAGGCCCCGTCCTCGCGGCGCACGACCTGCGGCCGCGGCAGGAACGGCTCGATCCGGTCCGAGACGGCGATCGGGCCGGCGCCCGGACCGCCGCCGCCGTGCGGCTGCGTGAAGGTCTTGTGCAGGTTGTAGTGGACGATGTCGAAGCCCATGTCGCCCGGGCGCGCTCGCCCCATGACGGCATTGAGGTTCGCGCCGTCGTAGTAGAGCGTCGCCCCGACGCCGTGCACCAGCCGGGCGATCTCCTCGATGTTCTGGTCAAAGACCCCGAGGGTGTTCGGGTTGGTGAGCATCAGGCAGGCGACGTCGTCGGAGAGGCGCGCCCGGAGGTCTTCGAGGTCGACGCCCCCGGCGGCGTCCGTGCCGAGCTTGACCACCTCGTAGCCGGCCATCGTCACCGTCGCCGGGTTCGTGCCGTGCGCCGTGTCGGGGGTCAGCACCTTCGTGCGCTCGTCGCCGCGCGAGGCGTGGTAGGCGCGCGTCAGGAGCACACCCGCGAGCTCGCCCTGGGAGCCGGCGGACGGCTGCAGCGAGACGTGCGGCAGGCCGGCGATCTCGGCCAGCGCGCCCTGCAGCTCGTGCATCAGCTGCAGCGCTCCCTGGGCGCGCCGCGGCGACTGCAGCGGATGCAGGCGCGCGTGCCCCGGCAGCGCGGCGACGCGCTCGTGCAGCTTCGGGTTGTGCTTCATCGTGCACGACCCGAGCGGGTAGAAGCCCTCGTCGAGATGGAAGTTGCGCCGCGACAGGCGGGTGTAGTGGCGCACGATCTCCGGCTCGGCGATCTCGGGCAGCCGCGGCGGGTCGACGCGGCGCAGGCGCTCGGGGAGCGCCTCGGGCGCCGCCGGCACGTCGAGCGCGGGCGCGACGAACGCGCGCCGGCCCGG
>JAXDHR010000090.1:0-6340 GCA_034664425.1 Solirubrobacteraceae bacterium | reverse complement strand
TCACCATGACCTTGATCGCTTCGCGCTCGTTCATCGCCCGGTAGCCGTCGGGCACGTCGTCGAGCCCGATCACGCGGTCGAAGACGCGGCCGGGCTCGATTCGGCCCTCGAGCACGTCCGGCAGCAGTTCTTCGACGTACGCGCGAACCGGCGCCGGGCCGCCCGTCACCGTGATGTTGCCGGAGAACGCCGTCCGCGACGCGGGCATCACCTCGTCCTGGGGAACGCCGACGCGTCCGACTGCACCGCCGGGACGGGCGATCTCGATCGCCGTCTCGGTCGACTGGTCGAGGCCGACGCACTCGAGGACGGAGTGGGCCCCGTAGCCGTTGGTCAGCTCGCGCACGCGCTCGACCGCCTCGGCGCCGCGTTCGCTGACGACGTCGGTCGCGCCGAACGCGCGCGCCAGCGCGATGCGGTCGGCATGTCTGCCGAGAAGGATGATCTGCTCTGCGCCGAGTCGCTTCGCCGCGATCACGCCGCACAGGCCGACGGCGCCGTCACCGACGACAGCGACGCTCTTTCCCGGACCGACGTTCGCGACGACGGCGGCGTGGTGCCCGGTGCCCATTACGTCGGAGAGCGTCAGGAGCGACGGCATCAGTGCGTCGTCCTCGCCGACCGGGAGCGCGAAGAGGGTGCCGTCGGCCTTTGGGACGCGGACGGCCTCGGCTTGGGCGCCGGCGACCTCGACGGTGCCGAAGAAGCCGCCGTGGACGCACGACGTCTGCAGGCCGTCGTCGCAGAACAGGCAGGTGCCGTCGGAGAACGCGAAGGGCATCACGACGAGATCGCCGACCTGGATTGTCCGCACGTCGGCACCCACTGCCTCGACGATCCCGATCGCCTCGTGGCCCATCACGCGTGGAGCGTCGCTGTGCTCCAGCGTCTTGTAGGGCCAGAGGTCGCTGCCGCAGATGCAGGCGCGAGTGACCCGGATGACCGCGTCGGTTGGCTCCTTGACGGCCGCGTCGGGGACGGTCTCGATCCGAACGTCGCCTGCGCCGTACATGATGGTTGCGCGCATGAAACGGATACCTCTCGTTCGAAGGGAAGGGCGGTTCGAGTGACATGTTCCGCCGTGCGCAGCACTGAATCACGGCTCCGTGCCGACTGAGATCCGCGACCAGGAGGGCACCCATGCAGATCACGAGGAACAGCCTTGACACCGCGGCCGGGCCTGGAGACTGGTTCACCGGCACCGTCTACATCGACACCGTCGCGGCTCCGGCGGGCGGGTCGCGGCTCAGCGCGAGCGGCGTCCACTTCACACCCGGCGCACGGACCGCCTGGCACACCCACCCGAACGGGCAGACGATCTGGGTGACCGAGGGCGTCGGCCTCTGCCAGCGGCGTGGCGGCCCGGTCGAGGTGATCCGCCCCGGCGACCGCGTCTTCTTCGAGCCGGGGGAGGAGCACTGGCACGGGGCTGCGCCGAACCGCTTCATGACCCACCTGGCGATGCTCGAGGTCGACGACGAAGGCAGCCCCGCGACGTGGGGCGATCACGTCAGCGACGAGGAGTACGGCGCGGCGCCGGATATCGCTGGCCTGCCGTAGTGCTTCCGGCCCCGGCTCGCCTCCAATCATCTCTATCGTGGCCCGCATGGAACATCGCGATCGCGACAACAGGAACGCCCCGCCGCCCTCGACCCAGACGTCGCGGGTGTTGCCGACCCACACGGTCCGCTCAGGCTCGACCACGGGGACCGGCAAGCCCTCGAAGGTTGCCAACGTCGAAGGGCCGATCAAGGCCGGCACGTTCGTCACGCAGCGGTTCCAGCGCAACGGCGACGGCGAGCTGTTCGAGCGCAAGGTGGCTGCCGACCTCATCGTCCTGCTGGACGCGATTGTCGAGAGCAAGGGCTACACCGCGAAGATCAGAGTCGATGTGTTCGACGCGATCTGGGCGCGCTACGACGCCGGTGACTACGGATCGGGCCAGGCCGGGAACGCCGTGTACGAGGACATCGAGGCGCTTCCGACGGTCTGGGTCGTCGACAGCGACGTCAGTGCGAATCCGGAGCGACCGGTTGGCTCGACGCGCGGCCCGCAGCAGATCCAACTCGCGTCTTAACCTCTAGGCTCCCTCGCGTGACCGAGACCGACGAGCTGGGGCGGGGCGGCCGGCTGAGCGGCGGCGCGGCGGGTGAGCTCGTCGCGGCCGCGTACGCGGCTGAAAGCGCTCATGGTCCACGCCTTGCGCACGGGTTGTCACTCGCGGATCTCGCGCACGCGGTCGCGCTCGTCGAGGGCGGCGACCTGGCGGGCGACGACGCGACCGGGCTCCTGCGCGGGCTACTCGAGCTTCACGCAATTCCCGGCGACGAGTTCCCGTGGGATCCCTCGCTCGGCGATGCGTTCAACGCGCGCGAGGCCGAGCTCGAGCGGCGTGTCGGCCGCTCCGCGGCCGGCTGGCTGAGCGCGGGCCGGCCGCGGCGCGAGGCGTTTCGAGTCGCGCTGCGTCTGACGGCCCGCGCCGGGGCGCGCGCGCTGCACGACGCGCTCGTCGACCAGGCCGCGGCACTCGCGCGGCACGCGCGGGCGACGCGCAGCGCGCTTGCCACCGACTACACCTATCTCCAGCCTGCGCAGCCTACGACGGTCGGCCACCTGCTCCTGGCCTACGCCTACCCGGCTCTGCGGGACGCCGACCGAGCACGCGCCTCCTACAGCGCACTCGGGGCGAGCGTCGCGGGCGCGGGCGGAAGCGCGGGCTCGCGCTGGTCGCTCGACCGCGAGCGCCTCGCCGAGCTGCTCGGCAGCGACGGGCTCGTCGAGCACGCGAAGGACGCGGCATGGCAGGCGGACGTGTACCTCGAGTTGCTCGCCACGCTCGCGATCGCGGCGACACATCAGAGTCAGCTCGGCCAGGACTTCGAGATCTACGCGAGCCAGGAGTTCGGGCTCGTCGAGCTCGCCGATGCGCACAGCCGCGCGAGCGCGCTGATGCCGCAGAAGAAGAATCCCTATGCGCTCGCTGCGATCCGCACGCAGGCCGGGCAGGCCTCCGGCGATGTCGCGAGCGCCCTCGTCGCCCTGCATACGGGCTCAGCGCGGACCGACCACTTCCATCTGCTCAACGGCACCGTTCCGCGCGCGCTCGACGAAGCAGTGGCGATTGCCCGGCTGACCGCATCGGTGCTGGACGGCTTGGAGCTGCGAACGCAGCGCTTCGAGGAGATCGCCCACGAGAGCTTCGTCACGGCGGCGGATGTCGCCGACGTGCTCGCTCTCGAAGGCGGACTCGACTACCGCAGCGCCCACAAGGTCGTCGGGCGTGCCGTGCGCGATCTCGTCGAGTCGGGCGAACCGTCTTCGGCGTTGACGCCGGAGCGCCTGGCTGCGGCGGCCGAGGCTGCGATCGGCCGGCCGGTGGAGATCGATGAAGCAACGCTTCGGGCTGCGCTCGATCCGGCTGCTTGCGCCGCCGCGCGCCGGCAGACCGGCTCGTCGTCTCGGGCCGCGATGGATTCGATGCTGAGCGGGATCGACGAGCAGTTGGCCGAGCGCGAAAGCTGGAGCACGGCCGCGCGGGAGCGGGAGTCGGCTGCGGAGACGGCCCTGCTTGCTCGCGCTCGCGCGCTGAGCGCGTAGCCGGCGGGCTCGCCAAAAGCCGTCCCCGTTTCAAGGCACCGTGAGCTGCGTCGAACGCGTGGGCGTCCTGTCTTTCAACGTGTCGCTCAAGTGAGGGACGTTGACTGCCGACAGCATTCGGTATGGGGGTCAGGGGTCTAGAGCGCGCCGTCGCTGCGTCGGTGCCTTCGCCGAAGGTCGATGCAGTGGTTCGGGCTCGTGCGCGAGCGCGCAGCGCCTGGTCGAATGCGCGTAGCGCCTGGTCGAGTGCGCGCAGCGCCTGGTCGCATGGCGTCGCCGTGGTGATGGTCTTGGTGCTTGCCGGCGCGGCCGTGGCCGGAGTGTTCTTGAACAGCGCGACGTTTTCGGACGCCGACGGGTTCGCCGACGGGGGCCGCGTGCTGCTTTCGATGCGGTGGCAGCACACGTACGCGGACTCGTGGCTCCAGGCCGGCCCGTTCGAGCAATTGATCTGCCTGCTCGGTCGCACGCTGGGCGTGACCGCGGCAGGAGAGCCTGTCGCTCTGAACATGGTGGGCGCCGCGGCGCTCTTGCTCGTCGGGCGCCGCGTTCTCGGCCGCGATTGGAAGTCGTTGCTCTACGTGGGCTTCGGCGCCACGTTTCTCGGGATCATCAGCGACCTCTACGCGATCGGGCATCCGTCCGAGCTGTTCATCGCCCTCACCTGGATCCTCGCCGCACGCGCCGCGCAGCGCGACGCTGTGGTGCTCGCCGGCGTCCTGCTCGGACTCTCGGCGGGCTTCGAGACCTGGGGGCTGCTCGGCGCGCCGATGCTGTTCCTCATTCCCACCTTCCGGCGGACGGTGGCGGCGGGACTGCTCGCGCTCGCCGTGGCCGGAGCGATCTACGCGCCGTTCGCGCTCGGTGGCGACTTCCACATGTTCGACCTGCACTGGTCGATCGCGGGCGGAATCGCCGCGCGGCTCTTCGGCCAGAGCTCTCCGTACACCTGGCACATGCGGCTCGCGGAGGCCGTGCTCGTGGTCACCTTCGGCTCGGCGCTCGCGCTTGGCTTGCGTCGTCGAACGAGCGCCGGCGTCTGGATCGTGCCCGCGGCGACGTCGATCCTCCGTCTCTTCCTCGATCCGGTGCGGTATCCGTACTACTGGGACACAGGTCTCACCCTGATCCTGATCGGCACCGCTCCCTGGCTCACGGCGCCCCGCGCGTTCGCGCATCACCTTCGCGCGACCCGCGGCAGGCCGGCAGCCGTCGCCACCTAGCGCCGTTCGTCGGAGCAGCGCCGAGATGCGCGATTGTCGTCAGGCACCCGATTCGCGGACGAGCGGGATGACCGTCTCGCCGAATTGGCGGATGTGGTCCTCGGTCTCCCGCTCGGGGACGAAGTTGATCGTGTCGAAGCGTTCGTCGGCGGCGAACTCGCTGATGATCCGCGCCCAGCCCTGCGGGGTCGTCCGAATCGGTTGGTTGCCGGGGCCGGAGGTCGGCCGCGCCTGCGTCAGCGGCGTCTCGGTCACCGCGCCGACGAGTTGGATGACGCGCCGGATCTCGGTTGGTTCGCGGCCTGCTGCGCGGGCGGCGGCGTCGATTCGGTTCTGCGCATCGGCTTTCGTCTCGTAGCCGGTTCCGAGCGGTGCGACCCACCCGTCTGCTTTGCGCCCGAGCACGTCGAGCATGCGCGGGCGAAGTGCTCCGAGCCAGATGCCGATTCGGTGCGCGGGCGCCGGGCCGCTTCGTGCCCGGACCGGGTAGTGGTCGCCGTCCGTCGCCGCGAGCCGGTCCGGCTCCCAGAGCAGGCGCAGCACGTCGATCGCCTCGCTCATCGCCTCTACGGTCTCGCGTCCGGTCCACTGCGGCCCGCCGAGCCCGGCGATCTCGTCCCAGGCGCGGCCGCCACCGAGGCCGAGTTCGAAGCGGCCTCCCGAGAGGAGATCGATCGTTGCGCTTGCCTTTGCGAGCATCGGTGCCGGACGGAGAGGGAGGTTCGCGACGTTCGGCATGAACCGCAGCCGCTCCGTCTGGCCAACGAGGTAGGCGATCAGCCCAAACGTGTCGAGGAACCCCGGAACGTATGGGTGATCCTGGATCGAGACGTAGTCGAAGCCTGCGCCCTCCGCGGCGCGTGCGCGGTCGACGATGCCCTGCACGTCGCCGGCGGCCGGGGCGAGGAAGACGCCGAACTGCAGCGAGCCATCGCTAACGCTGTTCATGAACCGTCGCCTGACGCCGTCTCGGGCAGCTCGAGGCCTGCCCGACCATCCGCCGAACCAATGACCATGCTTCACCTCCTTCGGCGACGAGCGTCTCTGCGCCACCCGACACGATCGCGGTTGCACCGCGCAATGTCATGGGAGCTAACGCCCGCTCGTCCTTCCCGCTAGCGGGAACGACGACCGTTCTCGACTTAGCTCGCCGGCGGGAACGTCACTGCGATCTCGAGGCCGCCGTTCGGCCGTGCTCGCGTTGCGATCGTCGCGCCGTGGGCGGCCGAGATCGCGTGCACGATCGACAGGCCGAGCCCGAGCCCGTCGTCGTCGCCGTTGCGCTCGCCGTTGAGCCGCTGGAACGGCTGAGCGAGGCGGTCGAGATCGTCGGGCGAGATGACCGGCCCCGTGTTCAGAACCGTCAGCACGGCGCGACCGGCTTTCGTCGTCGTCGCGACGTCGATGCGGCCGCCCGGGACGTTATGTCGTACGGCGTTGTCGACGAGATTGGCGACGAGCCGCTCGCCGAGGCGCTGGTCGCCCGAGGCCGGGGCGGGATCGAGCGCGGCGTCGACGGA
>JAXDHR010000089.1:0-18608 GCA_034664425.1 Solirubrobacteraceae bacterium | reverse complement strand
CTGCTGCCGGGCGTGCTGGCGCTCACGCTCGTGCTGACCTCGCTGCAGAACACCGCGCTGCCGCTGGTGATCGAGTTCTCGTTCACCAAGGAGATCGAGGACCGCCTGCTGGCGCCGCTGCCGGTCTGGATGGTCGGCATCCAGAAGCTCGTGATCGCCGCGCTGCGCGGGCTCGTCGCCGCGGTCCTGATCCTCCCGCTCGGCGCGCTGATCCTGCCCGGCGGCATCGACCTGGGTGGCGCCAACTGGCTCGCCTTCGTCGCCGTGATGCTCGCCGGCTCGATCGCCGGCTCGGCGGTCGGGCTCGTGCTCGGCACCGCGGTCCCGCCCAACCGCATCAACATCGCGTTCGCCGTGGTGCTCACGCCGTTGATCTTCACCGGCGCGACCTTCTACCCGTGGGCCGCCCTCGGCCAGCTGCGCTGGTTTCAGGTCGTGACGCTGTTCAACCCGCTGACCTACGTCTCCGAGGGCATGCGCGGGTCGCTGACGAGCGTGGCGCATCTCGGCACGGGCTGGATCCTGCTCGGCCTCGCGGGCTCACTGCTGCTCTTCGGCGCGGCCGGCCTGCTCGGCTTCGAGCGTCGCGCCGTCGACTGACCACCTAAAGGGGCCAGGCCCCTTTAGGTGGCTGCCATCCTGGTCGGATGCCCAAGCTCCTCGTCCGCGCCGAGGCCGGGATCTCCTGATGCGCGCGATCGACGTGCTGCACCTCGGCCGCGAGAAGGTGATCTGCTGCTGGCAGGCCGGCAGCGTGCTGATCGACCCCGGCCCGCAGTCGTGCGAGGCGACGTTGCTCGAGGCGCTGGGTGACGAGCGGCCGAGCGCGATCCTGCTCACGCACATCCACTTCGACCACGCGGGAGCGACGGGTGCGCTCCTGCGCCGCTGGCCGGAGCTGCCGGTGTACGTCCACGAACGGGGCGCGCGCCACCTGGCCGACCCAGAGCGGCTCGTGGCCAGCGCGACGCGGCTCTACGGCGAGGAGAACATGCGCAGGCTGTGGGGCGAGGTCGTCCCGGTTCCCGAGGCGAACCTGCGTGTGCTGACGGGCGGCGAGACCGGGGTGGAGGGCGCGTTCCGGGTCGAGTACACGCCCGGCCACGCCTCCCACCACGTGTCCTTCCTGCACGAGGACTCGGGCTGGGCGTTCGTCGGCGATGTCGCCGGCGTGCGGATCCCGCCCTCTGATGTCGTCGTCGCCCCGACGCCGCCACCCGACATCGACGTCGCCGCCTGGGAGCGCTCGCTCGACCTCGTGGCAGGCTGGTCGCCCGAGCGCCTCGCGCTGACGCACTGGGGCGCGGTCGAGGACCCGGGGCCCCAGCTCGACGCGTGCCGCCGCGCGCTGCACGAGGAGGCCGGGCTCGCGGCCGAGTACGACCTCGACGGCTTCATGGCCGCCGTGCACGAGCGCCTCCTCGCCGAGGCGCCCGAGCAGATCGAGACCTACGAGCAGGCCGCCCCGCTGGACCACCTCTTCCTGGGCCTGGATCGCTGGCGCTCCAAGCAGGCCGCGGCGAGCTAGAAGGACGCCGCGCAACGCCCGTCGAGGCAGCCTGACGGGTACCCTCCGGCGGTGGCCACCGGCGAGACCATCGAGCTTCCCCGCACCGCCGGGCCCGACGACGCGCTGGGCGGCAACTGGCGCGTGATCGTCCTCAACGACGACCACAACACCTTCGACCACGTCGCCCGCACGCTGGCCCGGACGATCCCTGGCGTGACGCTCGACCAGGGCTACGCGATCGCCGACCGCATCCACACCAGCGGCCGGGCGATCGTGTGGACCGGCATGAAGGAGCCGGCCGAGCACTACTGGGAGACGCTGCGCGACGCGGGGCTGACGATGGCCCCACTCGAGCAGGCCTGACTGCGGCCGTGGCCGCCGCGGGGCGCTAGCTAGAGGGTGTCGCCGGCCTCGCTGTGCGGCGCCTGGCCCGCCAGGCGCTCCTCGGGGCGATCGATCGCGCCCTTGATCACGATGTCGTTCCAGGCGTAGAGCACAGGCACCTGGTACCAGCCCGTGTAGTCCGCGCGCCAGTCGACGAACTCCGGCCCGTACCAGTAGCGCTCCCAGTCCGCGTGGTCGTCGAAGCTGACCATCTGCAGGAACTTGTAGCGGTCGTCGCGACCGCGGTGGACCGCGTAGTCGGTCGCGCCGTAGCGCAGCGAGATCGGCGCGATCTCCTGCACCGCCAGCTCGAACTTGTCGCCCCTGAACAGCGTCGCGTACCAAGGGATGTGCACCGTTCCTGCCATCAGGCTCCGACCTCCGCCCGGATCGCGCCCGGGCCGTCCGACGTCTTCCCAAGTCCCTCGGATTCCGCGCCCACCAGGATCGCGATCTTGCCGAGATGCTGGTTCTTGTACATGAGCTGGTGTGCCTCTGCCACGCCGTCGAACCCGAGGGTCCGCCACAGGACCGGCCGGATCTTGCCCTGGTCGATCAGCTCGTTGGCGCGATGGCACTCCCACGCGTTGGCGAAGTGCGACCCGACGATGCGCTTCTGGCGCATCCATAGATAACGCACGTCGAAGTCGAGCTGGTAGCCGGAGGTCGCGCCGCAGATCACCACGGTGCCGAACGGCTTGACCACCAGCACCGAGGTCGGGAACGTCGCCTGGCCGACGTGCTCGAAGACGACGTCGGGCGCGCCGCCGAGGCGCTCGGTGACCTCGCGGCAGAAGCGCCGGGACTCCTTGAAGCGCGCCTTCTCGGCGTCGGCGTCCTCGCCGCCGCGGCGCATCATGCCGGTGAACTCGCTGCGGTCGATCACGTCGCGGGCGCCGAGCTGGCGCACGAGCTCGCCCTTCTCGGCGCTCGAGACGACGCCGACGCTCTCCGCCCCGGTGATCGCGCAGAGCTGGGTCGCGAACACGCCGAGCCCGCCGGCGGCGCCCCAGATCAGCACGCGGTGGCCCGCCTGCAGCTGCGCCTGGTCGATCAGCATCCGGTAGGCGGTGAAGTAGGTCAGCCCGTAGGAGGCCGCCTCCTCCCAGCTCAGGTGCGCGGGCTTGGGCAGCAGTTGCTGCGCCTGCACCTTGCAGAACTGCGCGAACGAGCCCCAGGTCGTCTCGTAGCCCCAGATCTGCTGCGACGGAGCGGCGAGCGGGTCGAGGCCGTGGACCTCAACGTCCTCGTAGGACGCCTGGTTGCAGTGGATGACGACCTCGTCGCCCGGCTTCCAGCGGGTCACGCCCTCGCCGACCTTCCAGACGACACCCGAAGCGTCCGAGCCGCCGATGTGGTGGTCCTCCGCGTGGTAGCGGAAGACCGAGACGGGCTGCCCGAGCGCCGCCCAGACGTTGTTGAAGTTCACGCCGGCGGCCATCACGCGGACCGTCACCTCGAACGCGCCGGGCTCCGGCACCTCGATCTCCTCCAGCTGGAAGGCCTCGATCGGCTCGCCCTGGCGCTCCTCGCGGATCACCCAGGCGGCCATGGTCTTCGGAAGCTCACCCGGCTCGGTGTCGAGCTGGGCGACTTGGCTGCTGTCGACGGCCACGGTGTCCTTGCAACTCCTCAGTCGGATCGGGGCGCGGATGCTACCTGTCTCGATTTGCAACCGACTCAGAAGAGATCGCGGCGCTTGACCCACAGGATCGTGGCCGCGACGAGGATCGGAACCACGAGCCCGCCCACCCCGAAGATCAGGAAGTCCGACTCGGAGCTGATGTGGTTGACCAGCCAGCCGAAGTTCTGGCCGAAGAAGCCGGTGACGATCGTGGCCACCACGAAGATCGTGCCGACGACGGTCAGGCGCGTCGCGACCGCGTTGAGGCGGTCGGCGTTGGCGTTGAAGTAGGTGCCGGTGAGCGCGATCAGGTCGTCGTTCTGGCGCGACAGCTCGCCCCCGACCTGGCTCAGGTGGTCGCCGACGTCGCGCAACCACTCGCGCGTGCCGTGGCTGAAGCCCGCGAGCGACTCCATCGCCTCGGCGGCGTGGCGGAACACCTCGCGCTGGGACTGGCCCAGCCGCCACAGCTCGCGCACCTCCTGGCGCAACCGGTAGATCGTGGGAAGTTGCTCGCGGCGCGCGCGCAGCAGCACCTCGTCCTCGAGGGCGTCGATGCGCTGCTCGATCGCGTCGATGACCGGGAACCAGGCGTCGGTCAGCGTGTCGAGGACCCGGTAGACGAGATAGCCCTCGTCATGGATCGGCTCCCGCTCGAGCCCCGCGTGCAGGTCCTCGAGCACCGTGCAGGACGCGCGCCGGACCGTGAGCACGAACGAGCCCGACAGGTAGACGTGCACCTCGAGCGGGCGGGCGGCGCCTCCGTCGGAGATGCGCGCGGTGTAGAAGACGAGCAGCAGGTGGTCGCCGTAGGTGTCGAGCTTCGGCCGCTGGTTCCACTCGCGGGTGTCCTCGAGCGCGACGGGGTGCAGGCCGAGCAGCTCACCGGCCCGGTCGAGGACGGCGTCGGACGGGTTCTCGAGATCCAGCCAGAAGAACTCGTCGTGCTCGCGCTGACGCGCGATCTTGTCCGTCTCGAGGTCGGTGAGGACCAGCATCCGCTGTCGAGCCTAGGGCTCGAGCAGTGTGTTCTGCGCCGAGGGCCGCTTGGCGCCGACCTTCAGCGATGCCGCCTTGACCGCGCCGTCGCGCACCGACAGCAGGTAGGAGCCCTTCCGCGCGTCGACCTGCAACTGCCCGGTCCCCTGGGGCGGGATGACCGCCTCCGACCGGATCCCCGGCCCCTGGCCGCCGGTCTCGAGGCGCAGCCGCTGCGGGCGGTCGGTGAGGTTGGCCATCAGGATCACGAGCGGCCCGGCGCCGACCGCACCGGGAGAGATCCGGACGCGGCTGGAGTCGATCGCGCCCGAGATCGTCACGGGTGAGGCCGGGCGATCCTTGTTGGCGTAGGTGTGCGTGGAACCGCAGCCGGCCGCGAGTGCGGCGACGGCGATCAGCGGCGCGGGAAGCCTGCGGGGGCGCACGGGCGCGACTGTACCCCCTCGACGGTGGCCATGGCGCCGCTTGCCCGCATGCACGCCCGCCTGCAGGCCGTCCGCACCCGGGCGTACAACCGTTCGCCCGTGTCCGCGCTCCTCGCCCCCTCCGGCTCCGGCCTGCTCGACGCCCCTGTCGCGCAGGCGGAGTTCCTCGCCGTCGACACCGAGACCAACGGGCTCGCGCGCGAGCGCTGCGAGCTCACCGAGGTCGGTGCGGTGCTGGTCGGCGGCGGCGATCTGCACGGCCGCTGGGGGTCGCTGGTCGGCGTCGCACAGCCGCTCGGCGCCGGGATCCAGCGCTTCACCGGCATCACGCAGGGGATGCTCGACGGCGCGCCGCCGCCCGAGGCGGTGCTGCCCCAGCTCGCCGACCGCCTGCGCGGGCGCGTGCTCGTCGCGCACAACGCGCGCTTCGACGAGCGCGTGCTGCGCCAGGCGTTCGAGCGCGCGGGCGTGCGCTGGCCGAACCCGCCGGTCCTGTGCACCGTGGCGCTCGCGCGGCGGCTTGCGCCGCTGCAGCAGCGGCGCGGGCTCGCCGCACTCGCGGACGGGCTCGGGATCGAGGTCGGGGAGGTCCATCGCGCGCTCCCCGATGCCGAGACGTGCGCGCGGATCCTGTGCGCGCTGTTCGGGCGCCTGTGCGCGCACGCGCAGACGGTCGGGGAGGCCGTCGCGCTGCTCGGCCCGCGCCGCGCCCCCGCACGCCGGCGGCCGCCCAAGCGCCTGGCCGGCAAGCGTCCCGATCTCAAGGGGCTGCCAAAGGACCCCGGCGTCTACATCTTCCGCGACGCCGATGGGCGCCCGCTGTACGTCGGCAAGTCCGTGTGCCTGCGCACGCGCGCCCGCGCCCACTTCACCACGCCATCGACCTGGACGGGCGAAGCCGAGCACGTCGACTACCAGGCCACCCACTCCGAGCTCGGCGCGCTCGTGCTGGAGAACCGCCTGATCAAGGCGCTCAAGCCGCCGGGCAACGTCCAGCTCAAGCGCGAGCCGGACGGCTTCGTCTACCTGCGCTGCCGGCTGGACATCGCCTATCCGATCCTGGAGGTCGCCCACGAGCCGGCGCCGGGCAACGCGGTCTGCGTCGGCCCCATGCGCGGCCGCATGGCGGCGCAGGAGCTGGTCGAGCAGCTGAACTCGCTGTTCGGCCTGCGCCATTGCGGCCGCGGCCTGCCGCGGCGTCTGCATCCCTCGGCCTACGGGCAGATGGGCCGCTGCCTCTCGCCCTGCCTGGGCGACCTCGACCCGAACCTCTATCGCGAGCGGCTCGACGCGGCGCTCGGCCTGTTCGGCAGCACCGAGGACGGCGGCGCCGCGCTGCTCGCCCACGTCGAGCGCCAGATGCGCGAGGCTGCCGCCGCACAGCGCTTCGAGCGCGCGGCGTGGCTCGCACGCCGGCTGCGGCGGCTGGAGTCGCTGCTGCGCCGGCTCGGCGGCGTGCTGCGCGCCGCCCATGCGGGCGCGCGGCTCGTGCTCGCCCCGCACCCGGCGCGCGACGGCGCCTACGACGCGTTCTGGATCGTCGGCGGGCGCGTCGCCGACTGGGGCCCGCTGCCCGCCGACCCGGTGGAGGTCGCCGCCCGCACCACGGTCGCGTTGCGCCGCCGGCCGCCGCGCAGCCAGGGTGGCTGGCTGCCGGCGGACGAGCTTGCCGAGAGCCGGATCGTGGGCGCCTGGCTGGCCGGCCACGACGCGGCGTCGCTCGAGCTCGACCCAGCGCCGGACGCCCGCGCGCTGGCAGGCTTCGTCGCGGGGGTCTAGCCTCCCGGCGCGTGATCACGGGACTCGACCACGTCCAGCTCGCCGCCCCACCGGACGTCGAGGACGACGCGCGACGCTTCTACGGCGCAGTGCTCGGGCTCGCGGAGCTGCCCAAGCCGGCCGGGGTCGCGGATACCGGAGGCGCGTGGTTCGCGTGCGGCGCTCAGCAGCTGCACGTCGGCGTCCAGGATCCGTTCCTCGCGTCGCGCAAGGCGCACCCCGGGCTCGCGGTCGCCGACGTGGCGGCGCTCGAGTTGCTCGCCGAGCGGCTGCTGCGTGCCGGCTCGCCAGTGCGCTGGGACGACCGGCTCGAAGGCGTGAGGCGGTTCTACACCGAGGACCCCTGGGGCAACCGCATCGAGCTCTGCGTGCCCGCGCGGGGCTAGGCGAACGGCAGCGTCACGACCTCGGCCGCGACGCCGCCGGCGTCGAGCGCCACGCCGGGCTCGGCCTCGCGGCGGACGATCGCCAGCGCGATCGGACCGAGCACGGGGGAGACGACCGCGGAGCCGATCGTGCCGACCGCGCGCTCGCCGAGGTGCAGCGGCGTGCCGGGTTCCACCGGCTCCGCGAGCCGCAGCCCGCGCAGCTGGCGGTTCGGCTTGCCGCGGTAGTGCAGCCGCGCGACGGTCTCCTGGCCGACGTAGCAGCCCTTGGTGAAGGAGACGGCGCGCTCGTTGAGCCCGGCCTCCTGCGGGATCACCGTGTCGTCGAGCTCGTGGCCCCAGCGCGGGCGGCCGTGCTCGACGCGAACCACCTCGGCGGCCTCCTCGGTCACGGGGACTGCGCCGGCGGCGACGAGCGCCTCGCGCACCGCCTCGAGGTCGGCGGCGGCGGTGAAGACGTCGATGCCGGCGTCGGTGACGGCCAACAGAACTGCGCGGCCGCCCAGCTCCGCGTGCGCGTTGGCGTGCTCGTCGGCGCCAAGCGCGTCGGCGCCTGCGATCGTGCGGGCGCCGGGGCCGACGAGCGAGAGCAGCCCGGTCTCGAGCGTGCGCTTGTGCAGCTCGACGTCCATGCCGAGCTTGTAGCGGCGGATCATGTTGAACAGGCCCTGCAGGACGGCACGCTCGGTGTCGAGCAGCAGCTCCTCGCCCGTGTCGAGGATCCGCAGGTCGCCCTGCATCTTGCCCTTGTGGCTGAGGAAGGCGGCGTATGCGCCGGTGCCGGGCTCGAGCGACTCGACGTCGTTGGTGACCTGGCCCTGGAGGAACGCCTTGGCCTCGCGGCCCGTGAGCGCGAGCTTGCCGCGCTCGGAGCGATCCACCAGCCCGCAGGCCTCGATCAGCGCGCGGTGCTCCGCAGCGAGGGAGTCGGTGACGGCGGCCATGGTCGGAGGATACGACCCCTACCAGTGGTCCTCGGCGGGGTCGCGCAGGCGCGCCATACGCCGCTCGACCTCGCGCCGGAGCTCGTCGAGCACGCGGTCGGCGGGGACCCCCGCAGCGAGCGCGGAGCGCACGACGTCGGCCTCCTCGGCGCCGTCGAGGCGCTCGAGCAGCGTCAACAGCCCGTCGAGATCGAAGGGGAGGGGCGGCTCGGACATGGATAGGGTGTGCGGCTCGTAGCATGACGATCATGCCGCTTGCCGACACGTTCCAGGAGATCCTCGACTCGCTGCCGTCGGATTGGACCGACCTCGAGCTCGACCTGCGCGTGCAGGAGGACCGCTACATCGACGCGGCGTCGCTGGTGGTGACCTGCAACGCACAGCCGTACTCGCGCCACGACTGGCACTGGCGCCTGATCGTCGCGCACCACTTCGGGCACGCCGCTGCGGCGGAGACCGTGTGGGGGACGCTCAAGCTGCTCGACGACGCCGGCATCCCGGGCGAGCTCGCCCTCCGCGAGGTCCGCGAGGGCCGGGCCGAGGTCGTCCCCGAATGGGGGCGCGGCGAGTCCTACCGGCAGGAGTTCCGCCGCTTGCGCTCGTTCTGATGGCCGCGCGCGTCGTCGCCGTCTTCGACGACCTGCTGCTGGGTTCCAACGTGCTCGGCATGCTGCGGGCCGCCGGGCACGAGGCGACGCTCGCGGGCGGCGCGAGCCCGCGCCCGGACGGCTGTGCCGTGCTGATCGTCGACCTCACGGCCGGGTCCTTCGACGGGGTCGAGCTGGTCGAGCGGCTGCGCTCCGACGGCGAGCTGCGGGAGACCCGCACGCTCGGCGTCTACTCGCATGTCGACGCCGAGACCCGCGAGCGTGCGATCGCCGCGGGCTTCGATCTCGTGGTCCCGCGCTCGCGGATGGCGCGCGAGGGCCCGGCGCTCGTCGAGCGCCTGCTCGCCGCCGCGCCGGACTAGACCTCGACGCCGTTGAGCTCGAGCCAGTCGGCCACGGGCTCGGGCGGATGACCGTCGTACTCCGCGCGGATCGCGAGGCGGACCAGCTCGTCGGGATCCTCGGTCACCTCGTCGCGCCGGAACGCCAGGTAGGTCGCGACGGCGCGGGCGACCTGCACGGGGCCTGACTCCTCCTGCGGGTCGATGGCGCCAGCGCCCTCGGCGATGCGCAGCTCCACGTCCTCGATCCCCGTGACGGGCTCGTCGGCATCCTCGAAGCGCACGAGCAGGTCGACGACGTCCGGGTCGGCGCCATCCGGATCGACGACCTCGGTGGCACGGTGGACGACCTGCGCGAGCGTGACGGGTTCTGGCTCGGTGGGCATGGAGCATGGCTACCCCATACGCCCCGGCGCGAACGGCGTCCGCGCCGGTATGGTGCCGCTGCGCATGAGCCGCGATCTCATCCTCGGCCCACTTGTCCGCTACGCGGGCCGCGAGGAGGCCACCGTCTGGGTCGAGATTGACGGTCCCGGCGATGTCGAGGTCCGCGCGGAGGGCGTCGAGCCGGCAACGGCGTCGACGTGGACGATCGCCGGCCACCACTACGCGATCGTGCGCGTGCGCGGTCTCGCGCCCGACACCGCGACCCCGTACGAGGTCCTCCTCGACGGCGCGCGGGTGTGGCCGCAGGCCGACTCGCCGTTCCCGCCCAGCGTCCTGCGCACCCACGACCCTCAGCGGCCGGCGCGCATCGTCTGGGGCTCCTGCCGCGTCTGCGTGCCGCACGAGCCGCCCTATTCGCTGACCAAGGACGAGGACGCCCGCGGGCGCGAGGTCGACGCGCTGCGCACGTACGCGCTGCGCATGCGCGGGCTGCCCGCCGCCGACTGGCCGCACCTGATCCTGCTGCTCGGCGATCAGGTCTATGCCGACGAGGTCTCACTGCAGACGCTCGAGCGCATCAAGCAGCGCCGCGACATCTCGCAGCCGCCGGGGGAGGAGATCGCGGACTACGAGGAGTACACGATGCTCTACCAGGAGGCCTGGGCTGAGCCCGTGATCCGCTGGCTGCTCTCGACGGTGCCGTCGGCGATGATCTTCGACGATCACGACGTCCACGACGACTGGAACACGTCGCTCAGCTGGGTGCGCGACATCCGCGAGCAGCCGTGGTGGCAGGACCGGATCACCGGCGGCTTCATGGCCTACTGCGTCTACCAGCACTGGGGCAACCTGCCGCCGGACGAGCTCGACGAGGACGCCTTCTACACCGCCGTCGCCGAGGCGCAGGACGGCACGGAGGTCCTGCGCGAGTTCGCCCGCCGCGCCGACCGGGAGATCGACGGCGTGCGCTGGAGCTTCTGCCGCGACGTCGGCTCCGCGCGCGTCGTGATCATCGACTCGCGTGCCGGGCGGGTGCTCACGCCCGGGCACCGCTCGATGGTCGATCCGGGCGAGTGGCGCTGGATCACCGAGCACGCCCGCGGCGGGATCGACCACCTGATCATCGGCACCTCGCTGCCGCTGCTGCTCGGACCGGGACTGCACCATGTCGAGTCGTGGAACGAGGCGATCTGCGACGGCGCCTGGGGCCCGCTGGCCGCGAAGCTCGGTGAGAAGATCCGGCGCGCCGTCGACCTCGAGCACTGGCCGGCCTTCCATCGCTCCTACGAGGCGTTCTGCGGGCTGCTCGGCGACGTCGCGGCCGGCCGCCGGGGTGCGGCGCCGGAGACGATCACGGTCGTCTCGGGCGATGTCCATCATGCCTACCTCGCCGAGATCGGCTTCCGGCCGGGCACGGGCGCACGCTCGCGCGTCTGGCAGGCGGTCTGCTCGCCGTTTCGCAACCCGCTCGACAGCCGCGAGCGGCGCGGCATCCTGGCGACCTGGACGCCGCTCGCGCAGAAGCTCGGGCGGGTCCTGGCGCGCTCCGCCGGCGTCCCCGACCCGCCCGTCGGCTGGAAGCTCGTGCACCCGGAGCCGTGGTTCGACAACCAGGTCGCGGGGATCGAGGTCGAGGGCCCCGCGGCCGTCTTCACGCTCGACAAGGCGGTGCCCGACGAGGCGGACCCCCGCCTCGAGCGCGTCTTCGCCCGCGCCCTCTAGCTGCGACTTCTCACAGACTTAAGACATACGACATGCCACGGGTGCATGATGAGGTAAGCGAACCGTCCGGAGAGGCGACGCACCGCGTGAACAGAACCGACGCCGAGCTACTCAAGGCGGCCAGACATGACCCAGAGGCGTTCCGTGAGCTCTACGAGCGCTACGCCGCATGGATGCGCGCCTGGTTCTTGCGCCATACCAGCTCCGACAGCGCGGCGCTCGACCTGACCGCCGAGACGTTCGCGCAGGCCTGGAACGCCTCCCGGCGCTTCCGCGACGAGGCCGGTGGGTCGGCGGCGCCGTGGCTGTTCGGCATCGCCCGCAACCTGCTGCGGCAGTACCACAAGCACAACCGGATCGAGACGGCCGCACGCCAGCGCCTCGGGATCCCCGTCGCCTTCGCCGAGTGCGAGGACTACGAGCGGGTCGACGAGCGCGACGAGGCGACCGTCCTGGCCCCCCGGCTGCGCAGCGGGGTCCGCTCGCTGCCGGTCGAGCAGCGGCGCGCGCTGCAGTTGCGCGTCGTACACGGGCTGCCCTACGAGGAGGTCGCAGGCCGCCTCGGATGCAGCCAGAACGCCGCCCGGCTGCGCGTGTCGCGCGCGCTGCGGGCACTCACGGCGCACATGGGGGGCGCCGAGGCGTGAGCGAGAAAGAAAAGAGGAGCCCCATGGCCGTCCACCCGATGCAACCCTCACCCCCGCCCACTCACGAACGCCGCCTCTCCGAGCGCGGCCGTTCCGCGCGCCTGATCCGCGACGCGGTCTGCCTGCTCAGCTCCAAGTGGTCCGTGGACCTGCTGCTCGCGCTCGGCGACGGCACCCGCCGCTACCACGAGCTGCTGGAGGACCTCGAGCCGATCTCGGAGAAGGTGCTGACCCAGACGCTCCGTGCGATGGAGCGCGATGGGCTGGTCGCTCGCCGCGTCCACGCCGAGGTGCCGCCCCGCGTCGAGTACGCGCTGACGCCGCTCGGCGCGACACTCGCGCCCCCGCTGAAGGCGCTGGGCTCGTGGTCGGTCACGAACGGCAAGCGCGTCGACGACGCGCGTGAGCGCTTCGACGAGCGGGCCGCGCGGGCCAAGCGGGCCGCATAGGCCGTCCTAGGTGAACAGGTCCTCGTCGCGCGCACGGATGAGCGCGGCGGCGCCCGGGCCGTCCTCGGCGGTCACGTGGCGACCGAGCCCGCGCACGCGCACGGCGGGCTCGAGCGAGGCCTTCGCGCGGACGAGGTCGGCGGCGGCCGCCGCCTCGTCTGCGATCGCGGTCGCGGTCACGCGCAGCGCGCGGCCGCCGGCATCGACACGGCCGCGGTAGTCGTCGATCGGTGCGAGGCCGGCGCAGCCGACGCTGATCTCGCACTGCGCGTGGCGCCAGGCCCGCCCGAACGAGTCGGTGACCACGATCGCCGGGGCGACGCCCAGGCGCCGGGCCAGCGCGCGGCGCAGCGCGCGCGCGGACGCGTCCGGATCGAGCGGCAGCAGCACGAGGCGATCCTCGCCGCCCGCGTTGGACGCGTCGACGCCCGCGTTCGCGCAGACGAAGCCATGGCGGGTACGGCAGATCAGGCGGCCGCGGTCGGCGCGCACGAGCTCGACGCTCTCGTCGAGCACCACCTGGACGTGGCGGGGATCCTTGCCGTGCTCCGCCGCCAGCGCGAGCGCGCGCTCGCCTGGCTCGACGCCGGCCAGCTCGACGACGCGGCCCTCGGCCTTCGACACGACCTTGTGGGCGACGGCGAGCACATCGTCGCCGGCGAGGCCGCCGTCCAGGCGCTGCGCAGCCTCGGCGAGCAGCGCTCCCAGGTCGTCGCCCGGGCGGATCTCCGGCAACCCGGGCAGGGCCGCGAGCTCGATCACGCCGTCGCAGGCTGGCCGGCGGAACGCAGCCGGTCGAGGGCGGCGCGCGTGCGTACGGCGCCCCCGGAGCGAGTGGCGAGAGCGGCACGCAGCGCGTCGAGGTCCTCGGGTGTGTCGACGTCGAGGCCCAGCGAAGGCAGCTCGGCGACTGCGACGCGAACGCCGGCGGCACGGGCCAGCGCTGCGTGGCGGGCGAACGAGCCGGTCCCGAACGATGGTGCGACCGCCTGCGGCGGCGTGATCAGCAGCGCGTTGGTCCCGGATCCGTGGCGGTCGGGCACGACCACGACGCTCGGGCCGCTGCCGGAGCGGGCGAGCAGCGCGGCGACCTCGTCGGCGGCGATCGCGGGGCAGTCGCCCGGCACCAGCAGGACGCGCTCGACGGCCGCATCGAGCGCGGCGATCCCGCGCGCGGCGGCGGCGGACTGGCCCTGCTCTCGCGGATCGTCGATCACCGTCGCGCCGACGGCGCGCGCGGCCTCGGCCGCGGCAGGCTCGGCGGTCACCACGACCACCGCGGCGATGGCCTCCACCTCGCCGAGCACCGCGAGCACGTCGGCGACCATGGCCGCGGCCAGCGTGCGGCGCTCGTCCTCGGTTAGCCGCGTGCCGAGCCGCTGCTTCGCGCGCCCGAAGGACTTGACGGGGAGGACGGCCGCGACGCGCATGGCGGCCTCAGTGTCGCAGTGCGTCGGCGAAGTCGAGGGTCTGCGCGGCGACAGACCGGCGCTGCTCGGGCGTGTCGAGCACGACGCCGGTCTCGAGCGTCGGCACGCCGGTCGCGCGCTGGTCGGCGACGAGGCCGTCGAGCAGGCCGGCGTAGACCGCCACGATGCCGTCCGAGTCGAGCGGGTGCCCCGCCCAGGCCATGCATGCGGCCGTCGGCCCCTTGCGGACCTCGCCCGCGACGAGCGGCGAGACCGCGACGACGGGGGCGGGAGTGGCGAGCAGCGCGTCGCGGACGCCCGGGATGGCGAGCATCGGCGCGATCGAGAGAACGGGGTTCGACGGGCCGACGATCACGGCGCGGGCGCGGGCGATCGAGTCGAGCACGCCGGGGGCCGGCCGCGCGTCGACGGCGCCGCGGAACTCGACGTGCTCGATCGGCCCCGCGCCGCGCTCGCGGATCATGAAGCCCTGGAAGTCGTGCCAGGTCCCGCGCGCCCTGATGTGGGTGCGGACGGGCTCGTCGCTGGCCGGGAGCACCGTGGCCGCGATGCCGAACGCGCGGCTCGCCTCGGTGATCGCCTCCGAGAGCCGCGCGCCCTCGGCGAGCCGGCGCGCGCGGCGCAGGCAGAGCGCGAGGTCGCGGTCGCCGAGGTTGAACCAGACCTCGTCCCCGAGTTCGCGCAGGCCGTCCATGACGTGGAAGGTGTCACCGGCCAGCCCCCAGCCGCGCTCGTCGATGCGGTCGGCGAGCCAGAAGGTCACGAGGTCCGGGTCGGGCGACACGTGGCCGCCGTAGATCTCGACGTCATCCCCCGGATTGGCGATCACCACGAGGTCTGCGCCGGCGACGTCCTGGAGGCCGCGAGCGAGCTTCGCCCCGCCCGTGCCGCCCGCGAGGAGGACTACCGGTCCGGCCACAGCTTGTCCGGCAGCCCGGTCAGCCGGACGCCCGAGTGCGTCTTGTAGCGCGAGTTCACGCCGATCAGCAGCGCGGTCAGCGACTCCGTGATGCGCGCCTGCTCGAGCCGGCCCGCGTCGACGCAGCGCAGGCCCGGCACCTGCTCGATCAACGCGGCCGCGCGCGCCTTGTCGGCCTTGCGGTCCCCGCACACGAGCACGTCCTCGTCGAGCGGGTGCCCGAGGTCGGCCAGCGGCGTGGCGGAGACGGTGTGCAGCGCGGAGACGACGCGCACGCCGTCGGGGACCATCTCCGCCGCCTGCTGCGCGGCAGACCCCTGCCAGACGCCGAGCATCCGCGTCGCGCGGCCCGAGACGGCGGCAGCGAGCGGAACGGTGGCGTCGATCACGAGTTGCCCCTCCCGCAGACGCTGCTTGAGGTTGGTCAGCGTCTCGGACTGCGAGCGAAACGGGACGCACAGCAGGACGACCGCGTTCGCCTCCGCGGCCGGGCCGTTGGCGGCGGCGTCGACCGACGCCCCCGGAAGCGCGGCGCGCAGCTTGGCGGCCGCCTCCTCCGCGCGCTCGGCGTCACGCGAGCCGATCGTCACGGCCACCCCCGCATGGGCGAGCCGCAGCGCCATCCCATGGCCGAGCGCCCCCGAACCGCCGATGATCGTGAGCCCCTCGGCCATGACGGCGCGCAGCGTACCTAAAGGGGCCAGGCCCCTTTAGGTCCAGCGTACGTAAAGGGGCCTGGCCCCTTTAGGTCCGGCTAGCATCGCCGCTGTGCAGATCGACATCCGCGAGGTCGGCCCCCGCGACGGGTTCCAGAACGAGCCTGAGGTCGTCCCCACCGATGCCAAGGTGCGGCTGATCGAGCGGCTCGCGCGTACCGGGCTGCGCCGGCTCGAGGTGACGAGTTTCGTGCGCGCCGACGTGATCCCGCAGCTCGCCGACGCGTCCGAGGTGCTCGCACGCATCGACGTCCCCGCCTACGTCTCGCTGTCGGTGCTGATCCCCAACGAGCGTGGGCTCGAGAACGCGCTCGTCCAGCGCGACCGCTTCCACGAGGTCAACGTCTTCCTGTCGGCCTCGGAGTCGCACAACCGCCACAACGTCAATCGCTCCGTCGAGGAGTCGCTGACCGGGCTCGAGCGCGTGCTGGGGCGGGCTCGGTCGCATGGCCTGCGCTGCGAGGCGGTCATCTCGGTCGCGTTCGGCTGCCCCTACGAGGGCCACGTGCCGCCCGAGCGCGTCTTCGCGATCGCACGGCGGCTGCGCGACGCCGGCGCCCGCGAGATCGGTTTCGGCGACACCACCGGCATGGCGAACCCAGCTCAGGTGCGGGAGTTCTTCCCGTCCGCGCGTGATGCGCTCGGCGACGAGGTCCAGCTGACCGCGCACTTCCACAACACGCGCGGGCAGGGGCTGGCCAACGTGCTCGCCGCGCTCGACGCCGGCGTGACGTCGTTCGAGTCGAGCTTCGGCGAGCTCGGGGGCTGCCCCGTGCCCGCCGGCGCGACCGGCAACATCGCGACCGAGGACCTCGTCTCGATGCTGCACGAGATGGGGCACGAGACCGGCGTCGACCTCGAGGCGCTGCTCGGCGCGGCGCGCGACGTGCAGGCCCAGCTCGGGCGTCCGCTCGGCTCGCACCTGCTGACCGCGGGCCCGGTCGTCTGGAACGACGGCGCGTGAGCGCCGAGCTGGCGCCGCTCACGACGCTGCGTCTCGGCGGTCCCGCGCGGCGGCTCGTGGCTGCGGAGACCGAGGCGGAGCTCGTCGCCGCCGTGCGCGCCGCCGACGCGGCCCGCGAGCCGCTGCTCGTGCTCAGCGGCGGCTCGAACGTCGTGATCGCCGACGCCGGCTTCCCGGGCGCCGTCGTGCACGTCCGCACGCGCGGCGTCCGGCGCGACGGCGGCGCGCTCCATGTCCAGGCCGGCGAGCCGTGGGACGAGCTCGTCGCCCGCACGGTCGCGGCCGGCCTACAGGGGTTCGAGTGCCTGTCGGGCATCCCGGGCTCGACCGGCGCGACGCCGGTTCAGAACGTCGGCGCCTACGGCCAGGAGGTCGCCGAGACGGTGACCGCCGTCCGCGTGCTCGACCGGGCGACCGGCGCGATCGAGACGCTGCCCGCCGCCGCGTGCGGGTTTGAGTACCGGCGCAGCATCTTCAAGCACGACCCGCGCCGGATCGTGCTCGAGGTCGCCTTCGCGCTGCGCGAGCAGCCCGAATCGGGACCGCTGCGCTACGCGGAGCTGGCCCGGACGCTCGCTGTCCCCGTCGGCGGCCGCGCGCCGCTGGCCGACGTGCGCGACGCGGTGCTCGCCCTGCGCCGCGGCAAGGGCATGGTGCTCGATCCGGACGACCCGGACTCCGTCAGCGCCGGCTCGTTCTTCACCAACCCGATCCTCGCGCCCGCGGACTTCGAGGGCCTCGCGGAACGCTCGCCGACGCCGCCCCCCGCCTTCCCCGAGCCGGACGGCCGCATCAAGACCTCCGCCGCGTGGCTGATCGAGCGGGCCGGATTCGGGCGAGGCTTCGGTGTCGGCCCGGTCGGCATCTCCAGCAAGCACACGCTCGCGCTCGTCAACCGCGGCGGCGCGCGCACCGCCGATCTCGTAGCGCTTGCGCGCCAGATCGCAGGCGGCGTCGAACGCCGCTTTGGCGTTCAGCTTGAGCCGGAGCCCGTGTTCGTCGGCCACGACTGGTGATCTACCGACGGCGGTCCTTGCCTTGATCTGACACGGGTGGAAGGATCACCGCTGCGCCCGCCGGCCAGAGCCATCGAGGCCCCGGCCCGAGCGCGCCGACGAGGAGAGATCCGCGTGTGCCTGGCAATTCCAGGACGAGTCGTGGAAGTGGTCGACCCGGTCAACCGGATCGCCTCGGTCGATGTCGCGGGCGTCCGCCGCAAGGTCAACATCGGGCTGCTGGATGGTGACGAAGGCAGTGGCGCCGGCGTCGGTCCCGGGGACTGGGTGCTGATCCACGTCGGCTTCGCGATGTCGCGCGTCGACGAGGCGGAGGCGCTGGAGACCCGCCGCATGCTCGAGGCGCTCGGGACCGAGTACGAGCAGGAGCTCGAGGAGCTCAAGGGCAGCGTGATCGAGTGAGCGGCGAGCACTGCCATCCGACGGAGGGCTGCATCACCTGCGGTGACGAGGCCGTCGCCCTCGACGTGCTCGCGGTCGACGAGGACCGGGGGCTCGCGCTGTGCACGGACGCCGAGGGGCGCCACACCACGGTCGAGGTCGCGCTCGTCTCCCCGGTGCGCTGCGGCGAGGCGCTGCTCGTACATGCCGGCACGGCGATCGCCCGCGCGCCGCAGGGAGCCACGGCGTGAAGTACGTCGACGAGTTCCGCGACCCGCAGCTGGGGCGGGCGCTGGCCGCCGAGGTCCTCGGCCTCGTGGATCCCCGCCGCCACTACAAGCTGATGGAGGTCTGTGGCGGCCACACGCACTCGATCTACAAGTTCGGGATCGACGACCTGCTGCCCGAGAACGTGGAGCTCGTGCACGGTCCGGGCTGCCCGGTGTGCGTGATCCCGATGGGCCGCGTGGACGACGGGATCGCGATCGCCCACCAGCCCGGGGTGATCTTCACCTGCTTCGGGGACATGCTGCGGATCCCGGGATCGGACGGCTCGCTGCTCGACGCCAAGGCCGCCGGCGCCGACGTGCGCATGGTCTACTCGCCGCTCGACGCGCTGCGCATCGCCAAGCAGAACCCCGACCGCGATGTCGTCTTCTTCGCGATCGGCTTCGAGACCACGGCGCCGTCGACCGCGCTGACGCTGATGCGCGCTCGCGCCGAGGGCGTCCACAACTTCTTCTGCATGTGCAACCACGTGACGATCGTGCCGCCGCTGCGCGCGCTGCTGGACTCGCCCGACCTGCGCCTCGACGGCTTCATCGGCCCTGGGCACGTCTCGACCGTCGTGGGCGCCCGACCGTTCGAGTTCATCCCCGCCGACTACGGCAAGCCGATCGTCGTCGCCGGCTTCGAGCCTCTGGACGTGCTCCAGGCCGTGCAGATGATCCTGCTCCAACTCGCCCAGGGCCGCTGCG
>JAXDHR010000088.1:0-2516 GCA_034664425.1 Solirubrobacteraceae bacterium | reverse complement strand
TCGACCTCAACGAGCAGCTTCAGGCGCAGAGGGTTGACGCTCTCGAGGTGCACCTGGCGTGGGCCGGTCACGGCTCACCCTGGCGGGTCGGCGGCGAATCGCCGTCGCAGGGCCCGCGGGCGTTGTGGCGTGCAGCGTCGCTTCCCACCCGAGCCGCCTCCCGACTCACTACGAGGGAGTAGAACCCGCCGAAGGCAATCCTTGCCACTGGCCGCCCACGCGGTCACGCGAACGTACCGAGCAGCGGCCCGAGCACGGTTAAAGCGCGCTCATCTGGCGCTAGGCGAAGCCTCGCCCAGGGGGCTCGTTTCGCTGCGGGTACTCGCCCAGGGGCTCGTACCCGCGGTCCGGTAGGGACCCGGGCTCCTAGCGGTACTTCCAGCCGTGCAGCTTGCGCAGCAGCAGCTTCTTGAAGCCCGCCGACACGCGCCCCGCACGGCGCTGGTGGTCCACCTCGGCCGTGCCCTTGGCGCCGGTGCCCAGCAGGTACTGGTCGGCGACGTAGGCGGCCAGGACGCCGCGTACGTCGTCGGTGCGCTTGGCGGCTCGCAGCTCGCCCAGATGGGTCTTGGCGTCGGCCTTGACCACCGCCGGGAACCGGCGGGTCACGTCGGTGACGGCACCGTGGTCGACCCGGAGCACCTGCGCCGGGAAGCCCGAGCCGGCAAAGGCGGTGAAGGCCGCCGAGAAGCGCGGGTCGAAGCCGACGAGCTCGGGCCGGCCGTCGCCGTCGGCGTCCCTGAGCGCGTAGCCGACGTCGCCGTAGGAGAGGTCCTTGGGCGTGTAGCCCGTGCCGTCCCAGGTGAGCAGCCGCGCCGTGAGGCAGCAGTGCGCGCCGCCCGAGAACGTGTCGACGAGCACCTCGGGCTCGCCGTCGGCGTCGAGGTCGGCGACCTTGACCATCGACGTCGCGCTCGGATCCCCGGTGCCGTCGTCGGGCACCACGATGCAGCCCTCGCCGCAGATGTCGGCGATCGTGAGGTCGTAGCGGACGCCGGCGCGATCGACGTGCAGCCGCGGGTTGGCGATCCCGAAGTCGGCCTTGTCCCACTCCAGCGTGGCGGTCACCGCGCCGGCGGCGTGGCTCAGCGAGCCGGCGTCGTTGGCCTGCGCCACGCCGCTGCCGGGCCCGACCGCCATCGCGGCCGCCAGGGCCGCGGCGGCGCCCTTAGGCAGCGGCACTCGCGCCCCCGGCTGCGGCGGGCGTCGCCTCGGCCGGCACGGGGGCGGCGGCCTCCATCTCGTCGGCCTGGGCCTCCTTGAAGCCCTCCTTCGCCCACGGCTCGTCGAACTCGACGCGCCACTTGCCCTCTTCGTTCTGCATGAGGGCGAGCCGCGCGCGGAACGAGCGCCCGCTGCGGCCCTTGAAGCCGGTGACCGGCTTGGCCGTCTTGCCGTGGGCGATGAGCTCCTTGGCGATGGCCGGCGGCATGTTCTTACCCGCCTTGGACTTCCAGATGACGAAGCCGCAGCCGGGATCCTCGCGGCTCCAGCACGAGTAGCCCTTGCGGTTCTCGATGATGTCGTTGCCGCAGACCGGGCACGGCCCGAGGTTGGCGCGCGGGATCCGCACGTCCTTGAGCTTCGTGTCGAGCTCGCCCACCGTGGAGCCGGCGAACTTCGCGATGTCGGCCATGAAGGTCTTGCGGGGCTGGTCACCGCGCTCGATCTCGGCCAGGCGCTTCTCCCAGTCGCCGGTCAGGCCGGGCGAGGTCAGCGGGTGCGCGCCGAGCAGGCGGATGACGTTCATCCCCTTCTCGGTGGGCACCAGGGCGCGGGCGTCGCGCTCGACGTAGCCCACGTCGATCAGGCGCTCGATGATCGCGGCGCGCGTGGCCGGGGTCCCGATGCCCGACTCCTTCATCGCCTCCCGCAGCTCGTCGTCGTCGACGAGCTTGCCCGCGGTCTCCATCGCGCCGAGCAGCGTGGCGTCGGAGTAGCGCCGGGGCGGCTTGGTCTCCTTCTCGGCCGACTCGACCTTCTTCGTGTCGACGTCCTCGCCCTTGGCGAGCTTCGGGAGCTGCTGGTCGCGGCCCTCGTCCTCCTCGGAGGCGGAGCGCTCGTCCTCGGTCAGCTCGCCGTAGACCCCGCGCCAGCCGGGGACGACGAGGACCTTGCCGTGCGTGCGGAAGATCAGCTCGGCGACCGTGGTCTCGACGCGGGTGTTCTCGAACTCGGCGTCCGGGTGGAAGACGGCCAGGAAGCGCCGCGCGACCATGTCGTAGATCCGGCGGTCGTCGTCGGACATCTTCTCGAGCCTGTGCTCGGCGTTGGTCGGGATGATCGCGTGGTGGTCGCCGACCTTCGCGTCGTCGACGACGCGGGCGAGCGGCAGCATGTCGAGGCCGAGCACGTACTGCGCGGCCTTGGCGTACTCCGGGTGGTGGCCCACCCGCCCCGCGATCGGTTTGAGCTCCGCCACCATGTCGCCCGACAGGTAGCGGGAGTTCGTCCTGGGATAGGTGAGCGCCTTGTGCTCCTCGTACAGGCGCTGGGCGGCACCGAGCGTGCGCCGT
>JAXDHR010000087.1:0-5225 GCA_034664425.1 Solirubrobacteraceae bacterium | reverse complement strand
GCCGCTCCAGGAGCACCAGCAACGCGAGCGACAGCGAATCCGCGAGCTCGGCGCGCGAGGCCGGGCCGGGCGCCGGATCCTCGAGCAGCGGCTCCGGCAGCCACGGCCCGACGTATGACTCGCGACGGACCCGCGCCGACCTGAGCACGTTGATCGAGAGCCGCGTGACCACGGTCGTCATCCAGGCGGCCGGCTCGTCGATCGGACCTTCCTGGCGCGTCAGGCGCAAGAGCGCCTCCTGCGTGACATCCTCGGCCTCCGAGACGCTGCCGAGCATCCGGTACGCCACGCCGAAGCCGTGCCGCCGCAGCGCCTCGAGCTCCCTATCGCCCATCAGCGCAGCCATCCTCTCGAGGGGTAAACCGTTGTCGCACCAATCCTTGACAACGGGGGTCGGCCGGACGTGACACCTGCGGGACGCCTAGCCGGTCCGACTCGCACCAACCCGTCCTCCGCGGTCAGACGCGCTCGCTCGGGACTCAGCGCTTCGGCAGTCGCCTCGCCCTGAACGGCACCCCTGCCCGACCGTTGACGCTTCGGAAGCCTCCTGCGAGATGCCGGCCTTCGTGGCGATCGGGGTTCTGAACCCATACGCCGCGCGATGTTGCCCGTCAGTCGGCGGTGAGGCGCAACTGCCAGGAAACGCCGAAGCGGTCGTTGCACCAGCCGAAGCGCGGGCTGAAGGGATAGGCCTGCAACGGCATCAGGACCGCACCTCCGTCGCTGAGCGCCGCCCACGCCGAGTCGACAGCGAGCTCGTCGTCGAGGTCGGCGAACAGCGACACGGCCGGCGTGAACCCGAACTGATGCGGTGCCGGGCTGTCCATGAGGACGACCTCGGCGCCCGCGATCTGCATGCGCGCATACACGACGTATGCGTCGCCGTCGGCGCGCTGCACGTGCAGGACTCTCGACCCGGGCAAGGCGACGGCGTAGAGGTCCATCGCCTCCTGGGCACGGCCCGACTGGTCACCGACGAACATCAGGCAGGGCGCAAGAGATGGCATGCGGCGAGCATCCCAGGAAGACGAGACACTCGACCCGGTTACGGCGCGGCCATCACGGGGATCGGTGGGCGATCGTCCACGACGGACTGCCGCGTGTCGGCGAAGGCGCTCGGAGATGCCTTGAATCCCTTCACGGCCAGGTAGATGCCGAGCGACGGCTCCCAGGCGAACTCCGGGATCGTCGCGATGCCCTGCACAGCCGAACCTGGCTCGATGACGTCGAACAGCACGGCGATCCCCGATGCGAGGATCGGCGGACCGCCGATGAGTCCCAGCATGGCCATACGCCGCGGCACCAAGCCGGACCGGTACATCAGGTAGCCCAGGATCAGCCCGTTCCCGATCCCGACGACAAAGCCGGGCCGAGCAGGAACGTCCAGTCATGGACGGCCACGAGCGATCTTCCGATCGTGTCAAGCGTGGCCGGCTCCGAGCCGGTTCCGGCCAGGTCCTGCCTCTAAGAAGAGCGGGCCACTGCGGGTCGACGTGCCACAGGTCGGCCTGGAGTGGGAGCCGCTAGGACTACCGCCGCGCCCTGAGGCGAGGCTCCAGCCGACCATACACCCGCCACGGTGGGCGCACAGGCTTTGCCGAACGGCGACTCCAGGACCGGGCGTGCGCGCGCTGGCCGGACGCTCAGCGCGGTGCGGCAGCGGGCCTCCCGCGCCGGCGTTCTCGAGCGCCTAGGCTTGCCCCCATGCAGTCACTTGGCCGCTGGTGCTTCACCCACCGCTTCACCGTCCTCGGCATTTGGGTCGCGGCCCTCGTCGCCGTCGGCGGCCTGAGCGCGGCCGCCGGCTCCGGTTACACGGACTCCTTCTCGCTTCCCGGAACGGAGTCGACCACCGCGTTGAAGCTCCTCACGGACAACTTCAACAGCGAGTCGACCGACACCAACCAGGTGGTGTTCGCGGCCGCCAGCGTCAAGAACCCGCAGACACAGCAACGCATCAAGGACACGCTCGCCAAGATCGCCAAGGGCCCGCACGTCGAGCGCGTCGACAGCCCGTTCGCGCCCGGCGCCGCCGCGCGTCAGGTCTCGCGCGACGGGACGGTGGCCTTCGCGCTCGTGCACATGGACGGCGAGCAGCCGATCGCCGACGTCCCGAAGTCGGCCTACGACAATCTGATCGCGACCGCGGAACATGCCCGCGCGCCGGGCTTGCGAGTCGAGCTCGGCGGCAGTGGCATCCAGCAGGCCACGCAGCAGGCCGGCGGCGGCCCGAGCGAGTTCATCGGCTTCATCGCCGCCGCGCTCGTGCTCGCGATCGCCTTCGGCTCGCTGTGGGCGACGGCGCTCCCGCTCTTCACCGCGGTCCTGGCCCTCGGCTGCGGCCTGAGCCTCACGGGCCTGCTCGCGCACGTCATCGACATCGCGACCTTCTCCCCCACGCTGGCGACCCTGATCGGTCTCGGCGTGGGTATCGACTACTCGCTCTTCATCGTCACGCGCCACCGGAACGCGATCAAGGCGGGCCGGAGCCCGGAGGCGGCGTGCGTGCGCGCGCTCAACACGTCGGGGCGGGCGGTCCTCTTCGCCGGCGGTACGGTGATCGTGGCGCTGCTCGGTCTCCTGGTCCTCGGTGTGTCGTTCCTCAACGGCGTCGGCATCGCGGCGGCGGTTGTCGTGCTGACGACGATGACCGCGGCGGTCACGCTCATCCCCGCGCTGCTCGGGATGATCGGCATGCGCGTGCTGTCCCGCCGGGAGCGCCGCCGCCTTGCGGAGCACGGCCCGAGAGACCCGAAGCTCGAGGGGTTCTGGCCGCGTTGGGCGGCGATCGTGCAGCGCCGGCGCGTCCCGCTCGCCGCCGCGGCGCTCGTCGTGATGCTCGCGCTTGCGGTCCCGGCGCTGACCCTGCGCCTCGGCTCCTCCGACGCCGGGCAGGACCCCGCTTCCTCCACGACGCGCAAGGCCTACGACCTCCTCGCCAAGGGCTTCGGGCCCGGCTTCAACGGCACGCTCCAGATCGTCGCCCGCACGCCGCACGGCAAGGCGGACCTGCCCAAGGCCCAGCGGCTCGCCACGGCGCTCGGCCACACCCCCGGCCTGGCCGGCGTCGGGCCGCCCGTGCGGAGCCCGAACGGGAAGATCGCACTCATCGAGGCGCGCCCGACAACCGCGCCGCAAGACGCGGCCACGAGCAACCTGATCGACCGGCTGCGTACCGACGTGATCCCGCGGGCGTCCGGCGGGCTGCCCGTCTACGTCGGCGGCATCACCGCCATCTTCGACGACTTCGCCGGCGTCCTCACGGCGAAGCTCCCGCTCTTCATCGCGGTCATCGTGGCGCTCGGGTGCCTGCTGCTGATGATCGCCTTCCGCAGCATCCTGATCCCGCTCACCGCGGCGGTGATGAACCTGCTCGCGGCGGGGGCGGCGTTCGGCGTGGTGACCGCCGTCTTCCAGAAGGGCTTCCTCGCAGGGCCGCTCGGGGTCGGCACCGGGCCGATCGAGGCCTTCCTGCCTGTGATGATGCTGGCGATCCTCTTCGGACTTTCGATGGACTACCAGGTCTTCCTGGTCAGCCGCATGCACGAGGAGTGGTCGCGCACCGGCGAAAGCGGCCACTCCGTGCGTATCGGGCAGGCGGCGACCGGCCGCGTCATCACCGCGGCGGCGACGATCATGATCCTCGTCTTCGGATCCTTCCTGCTCGCCGGGCAGCGCGTGATCGCCGAGTTCGGGATCGGCCTGGCAAGCGCCGTGTTCCTCGACGCGTTCATCCTGCGCACCGTGCTCGTCCCCGCCGTCATGCACATGCTCGGCAACCGCAACTGGTGGCTGCCGGGCGCGATCGACCGCGCGCTTCCGCGCCTGGCGGTCGAGGGGGTCGAGGCAGAGACGGCTCCTGAAGGTGCGCGCGCGGTGGTCTGACCGTGGTCTCGATCGTGCCCGCAGTGGATGGGCACGGTTCGTGCCGGCTCGGCACTCGGCCACACCACTGACGCATCCGGGGCTTCTCGATGACGCGGACTGACGCGACATTGGCTGTTTCGACCTAGAAGCTGTTCAAAAGCCCTCGTGGCGAGCCCTGCATCGCAGCGCTTCGCCGCGTTGGCCGACGACGAGACGCTCGCACCGCGCGGTCCTCGCCCGGACCCCGAAAGGCTCGTCGGCCATGATCAATCCATCGATGACGTTGCAGGAGACCTGGATCGCACAGGCGATGTCACACGGGAGACGCCAACGCATGACTACGCCGCCATCGCCACCTGGCGCGGAGCGGAGTGACGGATCATCCATCCAGATCGGCGCGCTCGTCCCGCTAACTCGGCCTGGCTGGGTCCAGGCAGGCCAACACTTGCTCGCTGGATTGGAGCTGGCCGTTCGCGAAGTCAATGACGCCGGCGGGATCGTCGGAAGACCACTCGAGTTGGTGGTCCGAGACACCGCGGCTGATCCACAGAGGGCCGCGGCGGCCGTAGACGAATTGGCTCGCCTGGGGGTGGCTGCCTTGGCGGGGGAATATCACAGCGTCGTCGCTCGCGCCGCTGCCGCCAGGGCCGACGCCCTCGGCCTGCCGTTCCTCTGCTCGTCAGCGGTTCTCGACGCGCTTACCGAGCGGCCAACGGAATGGGTCGCGCGCCTCGCCCCGGCGCAGTCCCACGGCTGGCAGCTCTACGCAGACTTCCTCCTCAGCGCGGGCCACAGTCGAATCGCCATAGCAGCCGAGTCGAGTGTCTACTGGGCGTCTGGGGCCCGCATTCTGCGGGACTACCTCGCTCCACGCCGCGGCACTGTCATCGAACTCGACATGCGCGCGCTGGCCCCCACGGCCGTGCGCCACGAGCTCGTGGACAATCTTGCGACAGCCCTCCTTCTTCTGGTCGGCCACCCGGAGCCGGCCGTGTCGATCGTCAAGTCCGTCCGCCGCGACCACCGCCTCGCCGAGATCATGATCGGTGCTCCGGCCGGGCAACCGGAGTTCCCTGAATGGGCGACGTTGCTGGGCGAGGACAGCGCCGCGATCCCGTTCTTGCGCTACCTGCCCGAGCGCCACAGTCCACTCGGTGCACGAGTCGAGACGGCCCTCCGCGAGCGGCTAGCTGAAGCACCTTCCTTCGTTGCCTTCGAGGGCTACGACACGGTCGCCGTCCTCGCCGATGTGCTGCGTTCTCACGGCGCGGACCGGGCACGCATTGCCGAATCCTGGCCGCGCGTTGCAGTCGAAGGCACCCGCGGGCAGATCCAGTTCTCCCGCACGCCAGGCATCA
>JAXDHR010000086.1:0-7388 GCA_034664425.1 Solirubrobacteraceae bacterium | reverse complement strand
CGGCCTGAACCTGCTGTCCGTGCTCAACACCGGCCTCGCGCGAGGCGCCTGGCTCAACCCCGGGACTGCCCGCGAACCGGTCGCCGTGCTCGGCTCGACCGCCGCACAGCGGCTCGGCATCGACCGGACCTTCCCCGGCGAGCGGATCTGGCTGGGCGGCCAGTGGTTCAACATCGCCGGCGTCCTGAAATCCTCACCGCTGGAGCCCGACATCAACAACAGCGCCCTAGTCGGCTACCCGGCCGCTCAGCGCTACCTCGGCTACATCAGCCTGGTCCAGGGCGAGCGGAACGCCGGCCCGCCGAGCTCCATCTACGTGCGCGCGGACACCGACCACGTCGCCGCGGTCCAGGCGCTGCTCGCCCCGACCGCCAACCCACAGGCAGCCGACGAGGTCAACGTCAGCCAGCCCTCAGACGCACTCGCCGCCCGCGCCGCCGCGGCCGGAGCGTTCGACAGCCTCTTCCTCGGGCTCGGGGTCGTGGCCCTGGTCGTCGGCGCCGTCGGCGTCGCCAACATCATGATCATCTCCGTGCTCGAACGCCGCTCGGAGATCGGCCTCCGCCGCGCCCTCGGCGCGACCAAGAGCCAGATCCGGACCCAATTCCTCGGCGAGTCGATCCTGCTCGCCGCCATCGGCGGCATCGTGGGCGTGATAGCCGGGACCGTCGCAACGGTCATCTACGCCAGCTCGAAGAACTGGCACATCGTGATCCCCATCCAAGCATGGACGGGCGGCATCGCCTCGGCCATCCTCATCGGCGCGTTCGCCGGGCTGATGCCGGCCATCCGGGCCTCCCGGCTACCGCCCGCCGTGGCATTACGGACGGCATGAGCGCAACGTGGAGCTCTATAGGGCGGGCTTCGCGCTGGCCCGCGCGCTCACGCCCTCCACGAGCACACCGAATCACGGCTCCCCGCCGCTGACGTCGTCCCGGACGAGGCGCTGCTCGACCGGATTGACGAGATCGTCCTGCCCGGCACCAAACCTCAAACCGCCGACGATGGCTGGGTCAGCCCGGCCCTGCAACCCGGGGCGGGTTCAAAGACGCTCGGGAAACTCGATCGTGGGTGGTCATGCGTGGCCGAAGCGGACGTCAGGGAGCAGCTGGTGGAGCGGTTTCGGCAAGTACCACGCCCACTTGCCGAGCAGCCGCAGCATCACCGGCAAGAGCAGCAGCCGCACGAGCGCGGCGTCGAGTAGCACCGCGACGCCAAGAATGACGCCCATCTCCTTCGGCGGCAGTGGGCCGCTCAGGGCGAACGTGACGAAGACCGCGACCATGATCGCGCCGGCGGCGAAGATCACGCGTCCCGAGCTGGCCATGCCGCCGACCATCGCTGCCCTGGCATCGCCGCCCGAGCGCTCCCAGTGCTCCTTCGCTGAGGACAGGAGGAACACCGTGTAGTCCATCGAGATCGCGAAGATCATGGCGAAGAAGAACACCGGGCCCCATGCGTCCAGGAAGCCCTGTGGCTCGAATCCGAGCAGTGAGTGCCCGACGCCGTCCTGGAAGATCCACTTCGCGATTCCAAAGGCAGCCGCGGTCGCCAGCAGGTTCGTGACCACGCCGATCAGCGCGATCACCGGCGCCTGCAGCGCGACCGTCAGCAGCAGGAAGCTGAGGCCGAGCACAACGCCGATCACCAGCGGCGTCTTGGCGGACAGCGTCGCCTGGAGGTCGTGATTCTCCGCCACCGGACCACCGACGAGGGCCGCCTGCGGCAGCGCCACGCGCAGACGGTCGATCGTCGTGCCTGTTGCCGTGGCCGAAGGGTCTGTTGTCGGGATCGCCTGCATGAGCGCCATGCCGCGTGCGCCCGGCGGCGGCGGCATGACGCGCGCGATGCCCGGATCGCGCCGTGCCGCCGATGCAGCCTGCGCAGCCTCCGCCCGCGGCGCGACGATCTGGAGCGGACCGGTCGAACCCGGGCCGAACGCCTCCTGCACTGCGTCGTAGCCCTGCCGGGAGTTGTCGCGCGACGGAACCACCTTGATCGAGGGCATCGCGGTCTTCAGCGAGAACACCGGCAGCGCGAGCACCGCGAGCAGCGCGAGCGCCGGTAGGCCGTAGCGCAGCGGCTGGCGCCAGAGCCGCTCACCCCACGCCGCGGAGCGCGGCGAATGGTGCTCCCCCGGATGGACCCAGGGAAGCGCGAACCTGTCCACGCGAGGCCCGAGCTTCGCCAGCGCGGCCGGCAGGAGTGTGAGCGCCGCGGCAAGCACGAAGACGACCGACAGCATGATGCCGAGGCTCGTCGACCGGAACGCGGGACTCGGCACGAGCATCACGGCGCTCAACGAGATCAGCACCGTCGCGCCCGAGAAGAGCACGGCCTTGCCGGCGGTGTCCATCGTCGCCGCAACCGCCTCCTGGGCGGACAGCTGCGATGCGAAGAAGGCGCCGCGGAAGCGGTAGACGATGAACAGCGCATAGTCGATCCCCAGCGCCAGCGCGAACATCAGCGCGAAGTTCATCGACCAGATCGAGATGTCGGCGATCTGCGTTCCGATCCAGAGCGACCCTGCTGCGGCCACCAGCCCGGCGATCGTGAGCATCAGCGGCAGCCCGGCGGCGACCAGCGAGCCGAACGCGACCACGAGGATGGCGAGCGTGACCGGCCAGGAGATCAGCTCGGACTTCATCATCGCCGACCTGTTGGCCTGGTTGAAGTCGGACCACATGCCATCCGCGCCCGTGAGGTTGACGCGCACCTCGCTGGACCCGAACCTCGCGAGCGGGCCCTTCAGCGCGTCGGCAGCGCGGATCATGTCGTTCTCGTTGCGCGCCGCGCCCGCCTGGATCACGGCAGCATGGCGATCGGGCGAGATCGACACGCCCGCCCGCGGCGGCACCACCGTCGCCACCGCCGGATCGCTTTTCAGCTTGCCTTCCACCCCTCGGAGCACCCGTCTGAAGGCGGGATCGGAAACGGTCTTGTTCGGCGCGTGAACGACGACCGTCAGGCCGTAGGTCCCGAACCCGTTGAACCCCTTGTCGATCAACTGGCGCGCCTGAACGGACTCGGAGCCGCTGGTCTCCCAACCAGCTCCCGACAGCGCCTTCTCGACGCGCGGCGCCAGGACCCCGAGGCCCACCGCGACGACGACCCACGCCGCCGCGACGATGCGGAAGTGCCCGGCCATCCAGCGACCGAGCGTCCCGATGGCTCCGACCTGCAGCCGAGGGCCGCTCGTCTCGACATCCCCTCGGTCGGCGTCTGTCGCCGGGATCTGCGAACTGGTCATAGCGGTGGGGACTTCCTTTCGGTGGCCAGCAAATAGCACGATCGGTCGTGCTAACGCTCACCATACGACCGGTCGTGCTAACTTGTCAAGCATGGCTGCTCCCCTCGACGAGCGATCCCCTTCCCGACCGTCACGCCGACGGCGGTCCGACGGCGAGCGCAGCCGGGCCGCGATCCTGCGCGAAGCGGCGCGCCTGGCGACCGTCGAAGGGCTCGACGGCCTATCGCTCGCGCGCCTGGCCGGTGCGGTCGGGATGAGCAAGAGCGGGCTGTTCGCGCACTTCGGCTCAAAGGAGGAGCTGCAGCTGGCCACGATCGATGCGGCGAGTGCGATCTTCGACGATCTGGTCATCGCTCCCGCGGGCGGGGAGGCCGCCGGCGTGCCGCGGCTACGGGCCTACATCGAGCGATTTCTCGACCACGTCCAGGAAGGCGTCTTCCCTGGGGGCTGCTTCTTCGTCTCCGCCGTGGGCGAGCTCGGCACCCACCCGGGCCCGGTCCGCGACGGCGCCATGGCATTCAGCCAGCGCTGGCTCGCACTGCTCGCCGAGCAGGTCGCGGCCGCGCAGGCGGCCGGCCAGCTCGATCCCGTCGCCGACCCGCCACAGATCGCCTTCGAGCTCAACGCCTACATGGTTCTCGGCAACATGCAGTTCGTGGCGGCCTCCGACCCCGCGGCTCTCGATCGCGTGCGCCGAGCCGCCGACGCCCGCCTCAGCGCGCTCGCCGCTTAACGCTGGACCGAGGCATCTACGCCCGCCGCCGTCGGCGAGCCGGCGGTGCGCGACGCGGTGTGGCGGGCCCAGCGAGCGGCTGGTGGTGGGCGAGCGGACGCTTCGACGCGTGGCTCGACCCGATGCTCGTCTGAGTCCGGCGCGCTTGTCAGTGTCCGGCGGACCGGCCGCCATCGATGTGCAGGATCTCGCCGGTGACGAACGTCGCCCGTTCGAGGTAGAGAGCAGCCGTCTTCCCCGGAAGGCTGGATGCAGCGTGAGATCCCGACGACTCCATGCCCGGCACCGACACCCTGCCGGCGCGCCTGGGCAGACTGCCGGTCATCGATCCCTGCCCCCTCTGGCCAGACTCATACGGACGCGAATTCGTCCCGGTGCGGGTCCCTCGAGGGAGCCAGGTCTGTCCGGCGGGAACGGCGTGCAGCCCGGCGGTTCGGGCGAGGGCGCTCGCGTGTTCGAGTAGAGCGGCGGTGGTCTCGGGCGCGACGACGTGCTCGAGCGCCAGCAGTCGCTGAGCGTTGCCACTCGGAGCTCGACCGGCTCGCCGCGGCGAGAACACCAGAGCTTGGCCGTCTCGCCGACCTCACCGAGGAGACGCGACGGCCACGATGGAGCCCTTCGCCCGCCCGCGCGCTACTGACAGCGGCTTGCAATAGCGGTAGGTTGCGGAGAGCACCCGTTCGGACGGGCGCGCGATCGCGAGGAGAAGTGCCGTGAGGGCGTCGAGCGCAGGCACGCGGAAAACTTCTGGCCGCTTCGGGCTGCAGAGTGGTCTTGATCGCTCCGAGTGGATGACGGTGGCCGGCATGGGTGCGGTCGTCCTGGGGCTTCACGCGGTGGGCTTCTTCCTGCTCTTCGCCTTCGTCGTCCCACACCACTTCGATCTCGGGAACGCCGGGGTGTTCGGCGTCGGCCTGGGGCTCACCGCCTACACGCTGGGGCTGCGTCACGCGTTCGATGCCGACCATATCGGCGCGATCGACAACACCACGCGCAAGCTGATGGCCGATGGGCAGCGTCCGCTCAGCGTCGGTTTCTTCTTCTCGCTCGGTCATTCGACGATCGTCTTCGCGCTGGCGATCGGCTTCACGCTCGGAATCCGCGGTCTCAGCGGAGCGGTGACCGACGACGGCTCGTGGCTGCACTCGGCGACCGGGCTGGTCGGCCCGACGATCTCCGGCACGTTCCTGTGGATCATCGGGCTGCTCAACCTGCTCGTCCTGATCGGGATCGTCGGCGTGTTCCGCCGCATGCGAAGCGGCGAGTACGACGAGGCCGAGCTCGATGCCCAACTCAACAACCGCGGGTTCATGAATCGCTTCTACAAGCGCGCGACCAACGCGGTCCGGCGGCCCTGGCAGATGTACCCGGTCGGGCTGCTGTTCGGGCTCGGCTTCGACACCGCGACGGAGATCGCGTTGCTCGCGACCGCGGGCGCGGCGGCCGCGGGCGGGCTGCCGATCTACGCGATCCTCTGCCTGCCGGTCCTCTTCGCGGCCGGCATGTCGCTGCTCGACTCGATCGACGGCGCGTTCATGAACTTCGCCTACGGCTGGGCCTTCTCCAAGCCCGTGCGGAAGATCTTCTACAACATCACGATCACCGGGCTCTCGGTCGTGGTGGCACTCGTGATCGGCACGATCGAGCTGATGTCGGTGGTGGCCGACAAGCTGTCACTCGCGGGCGCGCCGTGGGACTTCGTCTCCGGCCTCGATCTCAACTACGTCGGATACGCGATCGTCGCGTTGTTCGCCCTCACCTGGATCCTCGCGCTGACGATCTGGCGGGTCGGGCGCATCGAGGAGCGCTGGTCGGCCGCGCTTGCCGTTCCGGATCCCGCCGAGTCGAATCCGGAGCGATGACCGAGGCGCGCGGCGCAGTTCCACTGCAGTTCGAGGGCCTCGACGACGTGCTCGCCGCGCTCCGGGCCAGGGGTCATCGCGTGTCGATCGCGTGCCGCCTCGTGCTCGATGCGCTGTTCGCCGCCGACGGCCCGCTCTCGGCGCAGGCGATCGCGGGAGGGACGGAGGCGGGCGCGACGCGGCTCGAGGCCACGTCGGTCTATCGCAACCTGGAGCGCCTGGAGGAGCTCGGCGTGATCCGGCATGTCCATCTCGGCCACGGCCCGGGGCTCTACATGCTCATCGGGACCGGCGAGAAGGAATTCCTGCTCTGCGAACGCTGCGAGCGCGTGACGACGGTCGATCCCCGCGAGCTCGATCCGATCCGCGGCGCGATCGCCGAGCGCTTCGGCCACCAGGCCCGCTTCACCCACTTCCCGATCGTCGGACTGTGCGCGACCTGCGCCGAGGCAGCTGCGGAGTCCACGAGCGCAGCCATCCCCTGAACTCGCGCGCCCCGTCGCGGCACGCCCATGCCCGAGATATCCCGGGCAGGGGAGCTCCAGGCTGATCATGACCCGCGTCGGGCTCTACAGTGCGGGGTATCGCGCCGGCTGCCCGCCCAGGTCGTTGGCGAGTTTGGTACCCGGTTGGCTGGCGGCACGTCCTCGATGGACGCCTCGCACGCCCCCGATCCTTCAGCAACCGATCGGGAATTTCATGACCGCCTTCGAGGCTCCAGGCGACCCGCTGACGCCGGGTCAGACACCTTCGCTGGACGCGCAGACGCCCTTCGACGTCGCAATCCGACGCGACCGCGACCGCATGATCGTCGTGCCTGAGGGCGAGCTCGACCTTGCGAGCGTCGACCGGCTCGGAGCCTCCATCCACGATCTCGTCGAGGCGGGCTACGAGGCGATCGTCCTCGACCTCCGCCGCCTCACCTTCATGGACTCGACGGGCCTACGGCTCATCCTCGCCGAATGCCGGCGCCCGGACGTCGCGGTCCGCGTGATCGACGGCACCGAAGTCGTGGCACGCCTGTTCGACATCTGCCGCGTTCGCGAATCCATGTCCTTCATGGATCCGCACGAGCTGCGGCCTGCGCCTGGCTGACCGCACCTCCACCGTCGACGGGCGTCGCCGGCCCGAGCGAGCCAGCCTCAGGGCTGTGGCGGTGCCGGACCCAGCGCGCTGCCGCACTGCCAGCAGAACGCCGCGCCGCGCGAATGCGGCGCTCCGCAGGCCGTGCAGGCTCCCGCCTCGCCGTCGCGCTCGGCGCGCAGCAGCCGGTCGACCTCGCCGAGCTCCGCGTCGGCCTCCTGCAGCTCCGCCGCCTTGCGCACGAGGACGTCCACCCGGAAGTGGTCGCGGATCGCCATCTCGTAGGTGAGACCGCCGAGGTCCCACTGCAGCTTCGCGAGCTCCTCGGCCAGCGCCCGGCGCCGCTCGATCAGGTCCTGTGGCGGAGCCACGACCAGCCCGCCACCCGGTGGGAGCGGGGCGCTGACCTGCGCACGCGGCTGGGCCGGCGGCTGGGCGGCGGGGGCAACACCCGGGATGG
>JAXDHR010000085.1:0-4702 GCA_034664425.1 Solirubrobacteraceae bacterium | reverse complement strand
GGACAGCGACTCCCAGCGACCCTCGTTCTCGGCGAGCAGCCCGTCGACGACGGCGTCGGCGCGGGTGCGCAGCGCGCGCAGGGTCGGCGTGACCTCGAGCGAGCCGAGCCAGCCCGCGAAGGCCTGGATCTCCTCCTCGACGATCCCCTCGGCCAGCCGCGCCTCGGCGCGGCGGACAGTCAGATGGCTGGAGACCTGCCGCTGCAGGCCGTCGACGTCGAGCAGCGTGACGCCTGCCAGCTCGGCGCAGGAGCCGTCGATGTCGCGCGGGACCGCGAGGTCGATCAGCAGCAGCGGGCGCCCCCCGCGCTGCTGCATCACCAGGCCCAGCTCCTCGGCCTCGACCAGCGTGTCCGGCGACGAGGTCGAGGTGATCACGATGTCGGCACGCTCGAGCTCCGAGGGCAGCGCGTCGAAGGACCCGGACGCGCCGCCGAAGCGCTGCGCGAGGGCGATCGCGCGCTCGCGCCGGCGGTTGGCGATGAACATCGTGCTCACGCCCTGCGCGCGAAGGGCCTGGGCGGTGAGCTCCGCGGTCTCACCCGCGCCGACGACCAGCACGTGGCGCTCGGCGAGGTCGCCGAGCGCGGCGCGCGCCGCATCGACGGCGACCGACGCGACGCTCGCGCGGCCCTCGGTGATCGCGGTCTCGGTCCGCACCCGCTTGCCCGTGGCCAGCGCCGCGCGGAACAGCTGGTTGGTCATCGGCCCCGTCGTACGGGCCGAGAGCGCCAGCTCGTAGGCGCGCTTGACCTGGCCCTGGACCTCGGACTCCCCGATGACCATCGACTCGAGGCCGCTGGTCACCCGGTAGAGATGGCGAGCGGCATCGCAGTTGCGCAGCGAGTAGATGCCGCCGACGAGCTCGGTTGGGCGGATGCCGGCGCGCTTGGCGAGCGTCGAGAGCACGAGGCTCTCGCCCTCGACGGGGTCGCGCACGACGAGATAGAGCTCGATGCGGTTGCAGGTGGAGATCGCGACGCCCTCGCCGATCGCCGGGTCGCCGACGAGCTCGGCCAGCAGCGCCTCGGCGGCGCCCTCGGTGAAGGCGAGGCGCTCGCGCAGGGCGAGCGAGGCGGTCTTGTGCGACGCCCCGACCGCAAGCAGCTCGCTCATGCGCTGCCGACCTTCTCGCGCTCGGCGCCGCGCTGCTCGGCGCGGCGCGACGTCAGCTCATCGAGCTCGGTGACCTGGCGTTCGATGCGCGCCAGCTTGGCCGCCATGATCGCCACGTAGATCAGGATCAGCGCGAGGAAGACGAGGTAGGCGGCGGCGACGTAGGGGCCGGAATCGCCGAGCGGCAGCTGCGCCATCTAGAGCTCCTGGGGCGCCGCGGAGCGCGGCAGGGTCAGCAGGTCCTCGTCGCCCGCGAGCCGGCGGCGCAGCTGCGCGAGCCGGATGGAGGCGTGCTTGGAGGTCAGCTCGTACTTGCACAGGGTCACGTACAGGACCGTCATCGCGAGCAGGCAGACGAGGAACGTGAGCAGCATCGGCCCGGGCAGCGAGTCCGACTGGCCGAGGACGCGCGGGTGGGTGCTGGCGCGCTGGGCGAAGCGCACGGAGAGGAAGTTGATCGGCACGAAGGCGCCCGCCACGACGGCGAACACCGCCGCGTAGCGCGCCTGGCGCTCGCGGTCGTCGATCGAGAAGCGCAGCGGCTGGTAGCAGGCGTAGAGCAGGAAGACGATCAGGAACGCGACGAGCGTCGGCTCGTCCCACAGCCACCAGTGCCCCCAGGAGGCACGTGCCCAGATCGACCCGGTGACCAGCGTCGCCACGGCGAGGATCAGCGACAAGTGGATCGCCACGTAGGAGCGCAGGTCGTGCGCGCGGTCGCCCGAGCGCAAGTAGCGCGCGCCATAGATGCCGCCGGCGACGAACCCGCACAGCGAGACGATCGCCAGTGGCACGTGCAGGTAGAAGATCTTCTGGAGGAAACCCTGGTCGGCGTCGTTGGGCGCGTAGAAGAACACGAGCGCAAAGGCGCCGCAAATCAGGACGACGGAGAGGATGGAGAGGAGCCTGAGCCCTCGACCGAACACTGACTTGTCACTCCTCCAAGAGGAAGTCGAAGATCGCGTAGGCGACGAGACCGAAGGTCAGATCATAGAGGGCCAGCACAGCCAGCCAGCGCCCTGGAAGCGGCCCGGCGCCCGCCTCGAGCAAGAGCGGCGACGTCGCGCGTGCGGCGGCGATCACCACGGGGATCAGCAGCGGCAGCAGCATGATCGGCACGATCAGCTCGCGCGCGCGGGCCTGGACGCCGATCGCGCCCACCAGCGTCCCCACGACCGCAACGCCGACGTCCGCCAGCGCGAGCACCGCGATCAGCCCCGGCAGCGCGCCCCACGGCGACGGGCCGAGCAGCAGGATCGCGAAGGCCGGCACCGCCACGACCTCGACCGCGACGAGGAAGCACAGCAGCACGATCGCCTTGGCGATGAGCATCGCCGTGCGGTCCACGGGGGCGAGCAGGAAGCCGTCGAACCCACCCTGCTCGCGCTCGGCCACGAACAGCCGGCCGATCGCGAGCACCGAGGCGAACAGCAGCGTGACCCAGAGCACGCCGGCGGCCAGCTCCCCGTCGACGCTGTTGCGGTCGAGCGCGAAGTGGAAGAGCACGAAGGTCGAGACGCTGAAGAGCACCATCGCCGGGACCGCCTCGCCGGTACGCAGCTCCACGAGCAGGTCCTTGCGCACGATCGCCGCCGCGGCGCCCGTCACCGGTAGATCCCGCGCACGTCGGACACGCCGACCTCCGAGGCGTTGGCGAGCAGTACGGGGCGCCCGGTGCGCAGCCCGAGCACCTGGTCGGCCTCGGCGAGCCCGGCCTCGACGTCGTGGGAGATCAGCACGCGGGCGATCCCCGCCGCCCGGCCGATCAGGCCGTCGACGATCTCCGCGGCGGCCGGGTCGAGGTTGGCGAGCGGCTCGTCGAGCAGCAGCAGCTCCGGCTCATGCAGCACGGCGCGGCAGATCGCCACACGCTGGGCGAGCCCGCGCGAGAGGTCGCGGACCGGCTCGTCGGCGCGGCGGGCGAGCCCGACGGCATCCAGCAGCGCCTCGCCGCGCTGGCGCGGAACGCCGTGCAGCTTGGCGTGGAAGCGCAGGTTCTCGCGCGCGGAGAGGTCGCGGTAGAGCAGCGGCTCGTGCGCCAGCAGCCCGATCCGCCCGCGCGCCTTCCAGCTCTCGCCGGGCAGCGTGAGCCCGAGCACGCGCACCGCGCCGGCCTGGGGGCGCAGCAGGGTGGCGAGGATCCGCAGCAGCGTCGTCTTGCCCGCGCCGTTGGCGCCGAAGACGGCGAGCGTGCGGCCCGGCTCGAGCCGCAGGCTGACCCCCGCGAGCGCCACCCGGTCGCCGTACGCGCGGCCGACGTCGTGCAGCTCGACGGCGGCCGGCGCGGCGTCAGCCGCGGCCATCGTGGCGCGAGTCGCCGCGCAGGGTGCGCACCACGTGGCCGAGCGTGGGCGCCAGCACGCCGAAGAGCTCCCCGATCGACTTGGGAGAGCCGGGGAAGTTGACGATCAGCGTCTGCCCGGAGATGCCCGAGATCCCGCGCGAGAGGACGCCCATCGGCGTGTGGCGCAGCGCCTCCGCGCGCATCGCCTCGGCGAACCCGGGCGCCTCGCGGTCGAGCACTGCACGGGTCGCCTCCGGCGTGATGTCGTCGGGGGTGAGCCCGGTCCCACCGGTGGTGAAGACGAGGTCGCAACCCTCGTTGACGTAGTGGTGCAGCCGGTCCTCGATCAGTGAGAAGTCGTCGGGAACGACTTCCATCGCGACGACCTCGCAACCCGCGCCCTCGGCCGCAGCGGCGAGCGCCGGGCCGGAGAGGTCGTCGGCCTGGCGGCGCGAGACCGACGTGGAGACGGTGAGGACGGCGGTGCGGATGCGGGGAGACTAGCCCGCGACCGCCGCGCCGTGGCGCGACCGCGCCGCGGCGATCAGCTCGCGCACGGCGGGCTCGTCGCCCGAGCGCAGCAGCGCGATCGGGTCCGGATCGCCGTTGACGATCTCCTCGAAGAACGCCTTGCGGTCCTGGTAGGTCGGCAGCGTCCCCTTGGCCCAGCCGCGCACCTCGTTGAGCAGCACGGCCAGCCGCGCGTAGGGCTCGCCGAACTCGTCGGCGACCTGGCGCTTGATGCGCTTGGCCAGCGCCGGGGAGGCGCCCGCGGTGGAGATCGCGATGGCCAGCGGCCCGGTGCGCACGATCGCCGGCAGGATGAAGTTGCACAGCGGCGGGACGTCGACGATGTTGACGAGCATCGCGCGGCGCTCCGCGTCGTCGAAGACGCGGATGTTCGTGTCGGTGTCGTCGGTCGCGGCGATCGCGATGAAGGTCGCGTCGAGGTCGCCGTGCTCGTAGTCGCGCCGGATCCACTCGATCGAGCCCTCGGCGGCCAGCTCGCGCAGCGGCTCGATCGCCTCGGGCGCGATCAGCACGACGCGGCCGTCGCAGGCGAGCAGTCCCTCGACCTTCTCCAGGCCGATCTCACCGCCGCCGACGACCACGCAGCGGCGGCCGGTGAGCTTCAGGCAGGCGATGTAGAACGGCGTGTCGAGCATCCCCTGCACGCAGGTCTGGTCGCAGATTCCCTTGCGGAACTGGCAGACGCATTCCTTGCCTGCGTACGCTTGAGCCGGCATCGTCCCAACACCGTACAACGGTGCAGATGGCTCCTCAGGGCAACTTCACCGACGA
>JAXDHR010000084.1:0-9103 GCA_034664425.1 Solirubrobacteraceae bacterium | reverse complement strand
ACCCCGAGCCCCCTCCGGTGGGCCCCACAAGGGGTATGGGGGACCGCCGCGACCCGCCCCGGTGACCTGGCTGTTCACGCCTGCCCGGGCGGCCGCCTGGTTACCTCGCCGACCCCTCCTGCAACCGCTGTTCGGCGCGGGACAGCCTGATCACGTCGACCACAATTTCGCGCGGCGGTACGTGAGCACGTGGAGTTCGGCTCCAGGGTGGCGATGCAGAACTCCCACGCCGGTACCGAGGACGAGCTGCATCCCCTGCGCGAAGTCCCGCGATGGACGTGGCCGGGCGACGACGACGCCTGAGCCGACGGCGGAATCGCCGAGATCGTCGACCACGGCCGCCCGCCCGGCCCGGGGTCGTCACCCGATCCGGGCGGACGTTTGCCCGTCAGGGCCGCACGAGACGCCGCGCACGAGAGTGTCGAGCCTGCCGACGGCATCGACCATGCCGTCCGTCGCGGTGCGAATCGTGCCGTTCGCACCGCGACGGCCGTCGAGCGCGGCCTGGGCGAGACGGACAGCCGGAGCCGAGTCCCATGGCTGCAGGGTTCTCAGCGAGTCGGCCAGCGCACTCAGCGTGGTCGCGAGCGACGCGCCGAGCGTGTCGAGACCGTCCGCGTCGTCGCCGTCCCGGCCATCCTGCGACGGGCGTTCGAGCTGCGCTTGCGAGACCGCGAGGGCGTGAAGGGCGAGCTCGGCGTGCGCGAGCTGCTGGACGGTCGTGATCAGCGCGCGCGCCAGATCGGGTGTCAAGGGAGCGAGCGAGGGCTCGTTGGAGAGCCGGGCGGCTGACTCCTCGGCGTCGCTTCGGGCGAGGCGGGCGGCGCGCTGGATAACGCGCAGCCGGGCTCCGTCGAAGCACCCGGGATGTGCCAGCTGCCGCAGCAGCTCGGCGGCGTATTCGCCGTGAAGCTCGAGGAGCCGGGCGAAGTCCTCGAGAGCGCTGGCAGCTCCCCAAGTCGGCCACCCGACGTAGACAGCGACGGCCAGCGCCGCGCCGATCGCGGTGTCGAGCGCCCGGGCTCCGGCCGCGGGGACGGCGGGAACGCCCAGCATGTCGAGGAGCAGGACGACGAACGTGGTCAGCAAGACGCTGTAGAACAGGAAGCTGACATCGAACACGGCGTACGCGGCGACGACGACGACGCTCGCGACGGCAACGAGCTCCGCTTGACCGAGATGACCCAGCTGAGCTGCTGCTGCGCCGAGCCCGGCACCCAGCATCGTGCCCGCCGCACGTTGCACGCCGCGATAGAGCGTGGTGGTGTAGTCCGGCTTGAGCACGATGAACACGGTCAGCACCACCCAGCGGCCTTCCGTCAATCCCGTGGCCTGCACGAGCACCTCGGCCACTCCCACGGCGACGGCCAGGCGCAGGGCGTGCCGACCCGCTTCGCTGGAGGCGTTGACGTGGGCTCGCAGGGTCGTGGCGACACCCGTCGCGCCCGGCATCCGCAGCCGGATGGACCGCGCCGCGGCGGTGGGAGAGACTTCCGCGGCAACCGCGTCCAGGCGGCCGACGAGTCCGACCACGGCATGCAGCTGGGCCACGAGCGCCTCAGCGGCCCAGCGCCCGCTCGCGTCGGGAGGCACCGCCAGCGCGCGACAACGGCCGCCGAGGTCGGACATCTGCTCGGCGCGCTTTCCTCGCCCGGCGCTGAGAGCGACCGCGATCAGGGCGATCACCGCCGTGGCGCCGGCGACCAGACTTCGCAGCTCCTTCGCCTCATCCTGGCCGGCATCGGCCGTCTCCGCGGCCAGCGCGGCCAGCGCGGCTCGGATGCGTTCCGCCTCCTCGAGCAGGTCCAGGAACATGGGATGCAGGGACGGGGGCAGCAGCGGGTTGGGGTCCTCGAGGGCTGCGGCGGCTGCGAAGGCGATCGGCGGGGGAGGCTCGGCCCTTCCGGCAGCCACGCCGGAGGCGTAGCTGGCCAGAGCCCGATACGAGCTGGCAAGGGTCTCCCGTTCAGCTCTGCCTCGCCGCACGACCCATGAGCCGGCCACCAGGACGCCCTGGAAGAGGCCCCCGGCGAGCACGAGACCGGCGCGGGCGCCGGCTCCTGCCGGTCCGAGTGGGAGTCCGACCGCGACGAGCAGGGCGAGCGCCCACTGCAGCGTGGCCGTGCTCAGGCGCGGGCCCAGGCCGACCATCAGCCCGCACATGTAGCCCAGGATGATCACGCACGCCACCAGCAGCCACGGTGCGGCCGCGGCGATCGTTGCTCCGGCGAACGTCGTCACCGCCATGCCGGCACTGGCCACCGCCACCGCCGTCAGCCGGCTACGGGCCTCCCCATGGAACGACACCACGCCGGCGGACTGGGCGCCCAGGGCCGCGAAGGCGCCGTAGTCGAGATGACCGCGGGCCGAGCCGATGGCGAGCGGGACGGCCACGCCGACGGCGACCCGCGCGGCACGCCCTGGGGCGACATCCCCCCAGCGCACGGGCCCGACCCGGACCAGCTCGCGCCAACGAAGATCACCGAGGTAGCTGCGGCTGGACCGGAGATTGCCGCGCAGCTCGAACCTATCCAACCGGTCCATCCGGTCAGATCACCTGGATGGGAACCTACGCCCGAAGCGGCGCAGACCCGGACTCGGTCGAGCGGACGATCTCGACGTCGAGGTGCTTCACGAGGGCCGACCGCTGTGGGCGCTGTAGTCGCTGGTCGCGCACACCGCTTGCTCGCTGTCACGCATCGCAACAGTGTCCGCGACCGGGGCCTGTTCTGGACCCGTCCGTCGGCCCAGGGTCGACTGTCCCGAGGCCGCGAACGCCGTCCACGGGCGACTCGGATCACTCGCAGCTGCTGTCCACTCGCGATCAGCCCACCAGCACCTCGCCGCCGCGATCGGGCACGACGACGAGCAGGCTGCGCTTCGCCCGCTCGGGCTGGGACCTGACGGGTCGCAGCTCGAGGGCGGCGGCCTCGCGGACGACCTCGCGGAGCTCCAGTTCGGCGAACGGGGCGCCCGCGCAGCGCCGCACACCGCCACCGAACGGGATCCAGGCCGGATCGGGGCCGGGCTGCTCGAGCCAGCGCTCGGGGAGGAAGACCGCGGCCTGCGGCCACAAGTCCTTGCGGCGCATCGACAGCCACAGTGACGCTGCCACCTGCACACCGGCGGGCAGGTCATGCCCGGCGATCCGCACCGGCTCGAGCAGAAGCCGCGGTGCGATGGTCAGCGCGGGGCGGCAGCGGAGGATCTCCCTGACGACGGCGTCCAGGTAGTCGGGGTCGCCCTCGCGCAGCCGGTGCTGGACCTCGGGGTGACGGGCGAGCCGCTCGAACCCCCAAGCCAGTGTGGCCGCCGAGCTGTCGTGGCCACCCATCAGGAGGGCGACGAGCTCGTCACGGACGTGGCGGTCGCTCGTCGGGCTGCCGTTCTCATCGCGTTGCGCGAGCAGGACGTCGACGACCGCGTCACCTGGGAGCTGCGCGCGCCGGCGGGCGATGGCGTCGAGCAGCAACGCGTCGAAGCGCTCGACGGCCAGCCGGAAGCGACCCCACGGGCTGCGCGGCCCGAGGTCGCGCCGCACCAGGGCCATGGCCAGCAGCCGTGGGAGCGAGCGGACCTCGTCGAGCGTCGACTCGATCGCCTGGCGCAGGGGAGCGAGCTCCGCCTCGTCGCGGGCACCGAAGATGACCTGCAGGATGATCTCGAGCGTCAGACGGCGCGCCCGCTCCAGCGTGACCACCCGGCCGCGCCACGTCGCCAGCTCCTCCCGGGCGAGCGTGGCGATCATCGGCGCGAGCGCGCGCATGCGCTGCCCGTGGAACGGTGCGGTCATCAAGCGTCGCTCGCGCAGGTGAGGCTCGCCGTCCAGCAGCAGGATCGAGTCGGGGCCGGCGAACGGGCGCAGGAACTCCCAGCTCTGCCCGGCGGGCGCGATCTCCGGATCGAGCCGGAAGATCTCCCGCACCGCGTCGGGGTGCGAGAAGAGCACCATCGGCTCGGGCGTCCAGTACGTGTGGATCGTGAACGGATCGCCGTAGCGCTCGTACATCCTCTGCGTGAACGCCGCCGGCCGGGCCATCCAGCCGACCGTCTGCCACGCGGCCGGGGCCCGCGGGCCGGGAGGGAGCTCCATGGACCGCAGCCTACGATGTCGTTCCTCACGGCCGCGGCGGACGGGACGGTGATCATCTGGGACGTCGCAACCCGGTCGCCGATCGGCTCGCCGCTCCCGTTCGCCCATGACACGTCCGCCTCCGTCGCGCTCAGCCCCCGACGGCTCGCGATCGGCGCGGGCGGCCTCGCCAGGCGGCGCCCGTCGCACCGCCGCCTCGTCGGCTGGGGGAGCTGACGGCACACACGGGCATCGACATCGATCCAGGGCAGAGCTTGACCGGATCCGAAGGCTCGTTCACGATCGACCGCATGCCCGCCGGGACCGACGCCGCGATCACGGTCGGGGTGCGCCTGGGTCAGCGGCTGGGGAGTGGACCGGGGCACCGCAGCGTGCGCCTCCCTGCAGGCGCCACCGTGGCCGACCTGCTCGCGGAGCTCGCACCGGCGCTCGGCCTCGCGCCGGAGCGCCTCGCGAGCGTGGCGGTCGCCGTGGGCGGCGAGGTGGTGGGACGGGACCGGCCGCTGGGCGACGGGGAGGCGCTCGTGCTCGTCCTCCCCATCGCCGGCGGCTGAGGTCACCCCCCGGCCGCGCTTAGGCGGCCTCGCCGTATTGCTGGCGGGCCAGGCCGTCCAGGCCGCGGGCCGCGAGCGCCTCGACGGGCGCGCGGAAGGTCACCTGCACGGTGCCGGGAGCGCGCCCGATCTCGATCGCCCCGCTGATCGTCGCGCGGTTCATCACCTCGGGGACCGACATGTCCAGGACCTTGGCCGCCCGCGCCAACCCGTTGTCGACGGCGGAGTTGAGATCCGGACCGGTCCCGACGAACGACACCGGCAGGCTGCGCTCCACCGGCCCGCGGCCGTGGCGCGCGGCGAGCACCTCCGCGGCGCTTCGCTCCTGCGCGGTCAGGGCCCGCGCCAGGAACGGCACGTCCTCGGGCACCGGGAAGAGGATCGGACCGTCGAGCCCCAGCCCCTTGATGAGCGAGACCTGCAGCGTGACGGTCCCGGCGACGTCCGCGGTGTGGCCGGCGATCTCGCCGTCGCCCTGCATCGCATGCATGTCGCCCACGTAGACGCCGCCACCGGGCACCTTGACCGGGCACACGAGGATGGCGCCGGCGCGGACCGCGTCGATGTCGAGGTGTCCGTCGGTGCGCCCCGCGAGCTGCTCGGCGGTCACCGCGTGGCGGTGCGGCGCGCCGACCAGGAACGCCCCGAAGTCCCCGGCGTTGTGCGAGTCAGGGAGATCGAGCGAGGGCATCGTGCCGATCTGGCCGAGGAACGGGCGCATCCGGGCGACCACACCCACCAGGTCGGCGGGGGCGAACAGCAGGATCGGGTTCTGGACCGAGTTGGCCGGCAGCGCCGCGGCATGCTGCGCGTCGCGCGCGAAGGACTCGGCCTCCTCGGGCGTGATCGTGATCCCGAGGCCGCGCGCGTCGTCGAAGGCCATCGTGTAGCCGCTGGTGAAGGCGAAGGGCGCCGCAGGCGCACCGCAGGCCGCGCAGCGCACGCTGTCGGGGCCGATGCCCTCCACCACGGTGGCCTCGTCCTCGGCGCCGCAGCCGGCGCAGATTTTCGCGCAGTACGGATCCCCGTTGAACCGGCCCTCGATCGTCCGGTCGTTGCCCGAGGCCGTGGCCGAGGACGTCACGTCGATCGAGCGGATGTGGATCGCGATCGCGTCGCCCACCTCCGCGCCCTCGACGTTGACGGGCAGCGTCACCTCATGGCCGCCCTGGATGGCCGGGGTGATCATCGGACCCCAGCACCCCGGCGCGGTGTTGGCCACGATATGGCCGCCGTCGCGAACCGTGCCCAGCACCTCGGCGCTCGGACCGATGATGCCGTCGCAGAAGCGGTCGACGTAGACCGTCTCGACGGCGGGCGAGACGGCGGTCGGCGGGGACTCGGTGGTGGCCATGTCAACTCCTTGTGGGATCGGGTCGCTCGCAGCGAGCCTACGCCTCGGCCGGCGGCGGCAACACGCCGCCGGCGAGTGTGGCAGGAAGCTGGGAGCGGGAGCTGATCGCGAGCTTGCGGTAGATGCTCGTGCGGTGGACCTCGACCGTCCGCTGCGTGACGAACAACGACTGCGCGATCTCGCGGTTCGTCGGCCCCGCGGCCGCCATCTCGGCCACACGCCGCTCGCTCGGGGTCAGTGAGGCGACGCCGCTCGGGCGATGCGCCGTGGACGCGCGCCCGTGGCGAGGAGCCACCGCGCACACCCACGCGCTGCTCCGGGCCGGGCACGACAGCGTCGTGGGCGCCGCGACGCACGGCTACGGACGCGCGCTCATGGTCAGCGCCGGCTTCGCTCTGGCGGCCGCCGCCGTCGCCGTCTTCGCGCGCAACACCCGCCAGACGACGCCCGCCGAGGAAGAGCCGCTCGATCTCGCGGCCTGACGGCCGGCGGTCTGACCAGCATCGCGGCGGCGGCGGCGGCGGCCGCTGCCGCTGCCGCGATGGACCCCTCTCGACCTCACAAGGAACCTGACCATGACGCCCGTCTCCAACCCCCCGCGGGTGGAGATGCTCGACGAGATCAGCGATCGCGTCGGCGGCCTCCACATCCACCGCCTGCCGCTCTTCCCGCCGGCCCTGCTGGGCGCGCTGCTGCTGGGCGTGCTGATCGTCCCGGTCGTTGCCGCAGCTGCGCTCGCCGCCATCGCGGCGGCGGTGCTCGCGCCGCCGTGCCTGATCATGCGGGGCCGCCGGCGGTGCGGCCCGGACGTCAAGCCGGCGGGTCCTGCCCGCGCCGCGCGCTGACCAGTGGACCCTCCCCATGTTCCTGATCGCGACTCGGTGGAGCGGAACCGAGAACATGGCTGATGCAACGCGCACCGGGCAGCTGCTGACCGTCCGGGCTCCCGCAGCGGGCGCCGGTTGGCCATAGCCGCCTGAGGAAGCAGCGGTGGCGGCTTGCGGGCATGCCATTGCCGAGGCGACGGAGCCTTGCGTCCGGCAAGCATCGCGGACATCGCGATCTACGCGGCGTCCTGCACGAGGCGGCCCTTGAGAGTCAGCTGGCTCGGGGTGCGCAGCATGCCCAGCTTGTTCCAGGTCATGCCGAGGTGCTGATGGTCGGCCTGCGCCGCTGCCTCGACCTCGAGCTCGTCGCCGAGACGCCGCAGCAGTGCGTCAAGCTCCAACGGCAAGCTGCTGCCACGGGCGTCGAGGCGGCCGCGAACCTTCAGCCGGTCGCCGTCGACCGTCGCGCTCTCGGAGACGAACCGGACGTACGGATGCTTCTCCGCGCCGAAGAAGTCGGGCGAACGCAGATGCGCGTCCCGCCTTTTGTGGTTGGTGTCGAGGCTCTCGGTCTCGATGGTCAGCTCGATGGCCGGCTGGCCCGAGAGGTCGAGCGTGCCCCAGTACCGGGAGAAGCGACCCTTTACGGCGGGCAGCCCCCAGACCTTGGCGCGGAACTCGACGCGCGAGCGGGCTGGATCGATCCGCCAGCGCGTCTTCTCGATGTCCGGCGTGCCGACCGCGTCGACTCCGTGCGTGCTCATGAGCAGGATCTCCTTGCTTGTCGGTTGGTGGCGATGTCGGGTCGCATGGCGGTCAGGTGCGTGGCGGGTCACGCTTCAGCATCTGCGTCGTCTCGCTTGAGCAGCAGATCGATGTCGAGCTCCACATCCCAGCCGACCGCGTCGCCACCGCCCGGCAGCTGCATCTGCCACTCGAATCCGAAGTCGCGGCGGTCGAAGCTCGTGTGGAGCTGCAGTCCCGTGACCTCGCCGAAGCCGGCCGGTCGCGGTGGGGCGTACCGACCGCTGGCGGTGACCGGGCGCGTGACGCCCCGGATCGTGAGCTGGCCGTCGACCTCTGCCCCGCCGTCGTCGGCGAGGCGAACCGCCGTCGAGCGGAACGTGATCACGGGATGGTGCTCGACGTCGAAGAAGTCCGGCCCGAGCACGCTCGCCCTCATCGCGGGTGGCTCGACCACGGAGATGGAGTCGACGCGCGCGGACCCCTCGAGCGCCAGCGCGTCGCCGTCGCCGCGTAGCGTTGCCGCGACGTCTGACAGCGAGCCGCGGTACCAGAAGACGCCTGAGTGGCGCACCGCGAACGAAAAGCTCGAGGGCACCGGCTGGGCGCGGTAGGTGCCCGAGAAGGGCTGGGCTGCAACTGACGCCATGAGAATCTCCTGGTCCGTTTCGGCGGCTCGCAGGTCTGACAGCCCAGCAGGCCGCCCTGTGACGGCTCAGAGATGGCCGAGCTTGTCTGGATTGCGCACGATGCGCACGGTCTGGATCCGGCCTTCGACGACGTCAACCGTGAGCACGCTCCAGACCCGGACCTCAGCCTGCTGCCGCGGAACGGCCCGCGTCGTTCGGGCGCCGGCGGCGTCCCGGGCGCCCTTCACGAGCGCGGCGAGCTGCTCCGCGTCGACGTCGCCGGATTTCAGGAGCGCCAGCGCCTTCTCGACCGCGAGCCGCTCGGCCTCCCCGAACCGCCGCTCGGCCGAGCCGCGTACCACGCGGCCGGGTTGGCCGTTGACCCTCACCAGCCGGATCTCGAACTCGCCGGAAGGAGGGCGCACCTGGGCCACGGCGGCCATGAAGTGGGCGATCTGCGCGGCACCGAAGAGCGGCTCCTGCGGCGCCATCGCCTTGCCGCCGCTGTCGGCGTACAGGACCGCGTCCTTGGCGAGCAGCTCCTCCAGGGCCTTCAGGTCGCCCTCCTCGGCGGCCGCGAGGAACCGTTCGAGCAAGGCGTCGCGGGCGGCGTCGTCGGCGTCGAAGCGCGGGCGGTTGGCGTCGAGGTGCTTCCGCGCCCGCGTCACGAGCTGCCGCGAGTTGACCTCGGTTCGTTCGATGATGTCGGCGATCTGCGCGTACTCGTAGCCAAACACCTCGCGCAGCAGGTAGGCCGCCCGCTCGACCGGTGTCAGCCGCTCCAGGAGCACCAGCAACGCGAGCGACAGCGAATCCGCGAGCTCGGCGCGCGAGGCCGGGCCGGGCGCCGGATCCTCGAGCAGCGGCTCCGGCAGCCACGGCCCGACGTATGACTCGCGACG
>JAXDHR010000083.1:0-5257 GCA_034664425.1 Solirubrobacteraceae bacterium | reverse complement strand
GTCATCACGCCGCCCTTGGTCTCGATGCCGAGGGTGAGCGGGGTGACGTCGAGCAGGAGGACGTCCTTGACCTCGCCGCCCAGCACGCCGGCCTGGATGGCGGCGCCGACGGCGACGACCTCGTCCGGGTTGACGCCGCGGTGCGGCTCCTTGCCCGTGAGCTCCTTGACCTTCTCCTGCACGGCGGGCATGCGCGTCATGCCGCCGACCATGACCACATGGTCGATGCTGGCGGCGCCCTTGTCCTTGGCGTCGTCGAGCGCCTGGCGGACCGGGCCGACGACGCGCTCGATCAGCGGCGATGCGAGCTCGTTGAGCTTGGAGCGGGTCAGGCGCACGTCGAGGTGCTTGGGGCCCGACGCGTCGGCCGTGATGAACGGCAGGTTGATCTGCGTCTCCTGCGCGGAGGACAGCTCGATCTTCGCCTTCTCGGCCGCCTCGTAGAGGCGCTGGAGGGCCATCTTGTCCTGCGTGAGGTCGATGCCCTGATCGCGGCGGAACTCGGCCGCGAGCCAGTCGACGATCGCCTTGTCGAAGTTGTCGCCGCCGAGGTGGTTGTCACCCGCGGTCGACTTGACCTCGAAGACGCCGTCGCCGATCTCGAGCACGGACACGTCGAAGGTGCCGCCGCCGAGGTCGAAGACGAGGATCGTCTGGTCGCTCTCCTTGTCGAGGCCGTAGGCGAGCGACGCCGCGGTCGGCTCGTTGATGATGCGCTTGACGTCGAGGCCCGCGATCCGGCCGGCGTCCTTGGTGGCCTGGCGCTGATCGTCGTTGAAGTAGGCCGGGACGGTGATGACGGCGGAGTCCACGCTCTCGCCGAGGTACGCCTCGGCGTCGGCCTTGAGCTTCTGGAGAATCATCGCGGAGACCTCCGGCGGCGAGTACTGCTTGCCGCCCGCGTCCACGCGCGCGTCGCCGCCGGGTCCGGCCACGACGGAGTAGGGGACGATCGCCTCCTCCTCGCGCACCTCGGCCTCCTTGCGGCCCATGAAGCGCTTGATCGAGAAGACGGTGTTGGTGGGGTTGGTGACCGCCTGGCGCTTCGCGACGGTGCCGACGAGGCGCTCGCCGCTCTGCGTGAAGGCGACGACGGAGGGGGTGGTGCGGCCGCCCTCGGCGTTCTCGATGACCGTCGGCTCGCCGCCCTCCAGGACGGCCATGCACGAGTTCGTCGTGCCGAGGTCGATGCCGATCGTCTTTGCCATGCTCTGCGCTCCCTTGGGACAAGATCTCAGTCTGCTTGGCGCAGATCTTAGCGCGTTTGCATCCCGTGCGGGCACATCCGCAGCAGCGCGCACTCCGCGCAGGCGGGGCGCTGCGCGTGGCAGGTGCGGCGGCCGTGGCGGAGCAGGTTCACGTGCAGCTCGAGCTCCTGGCGGCGCGGGGTGATGGCGAGCATGTCGTCGTGGAGCTCGTCGAACGGCGCGCCGGGCCGGAACAGGCCCAGCCGCGTGCCCACGCGGGAGACGTGCGTGTCGACGGGGACGTCGCGCATGCCGAACGCGAAGAGCAGCACGCACGCGGCGGTCTTGCGCCCGACGCCGGGGAGGTCGGTGAGTCGCTCGCGGGCGCGTGCCACCGTGAGCCGGTCGAGGCGGGAGAGGTCGTCGCCGTCGAGCGCGTCCAGGATCGCCTGGATCCGGACCGACTTCTGGCGATGCAGCCCGCCCGGCTGGATCGCCAGCTCGACCTCCTCGCGCGGCGCATCGCGGACGGCGGCCCAGGAGCCGAAGCGCGCCCGCAGCCGCAGGAATGCGACATCGCGGTTGCGGTCGTTGGTCGACTGCGAGAGGACGGTCAGGATCAGCTCGTCGAGCCCCTGGCGGTGCGGCGGCGCGGCGGGCGTCCCGTAGAGCTCGCGCAGGCGGTTGCGGATGCCCGCGACCCGCCGCCGCGACGGCTTCGCCCACGCGGCGCGCGCGGTGGTGACGCGACCGCGATGCCGGGACACGGGCGCGAGGCTACCGCGAAACCGCAACGCCCCGGCGGCTCGAGGCACGTCACCCGGTCGGGTCGTTCTGCGCCCCGCAAACACGATTACGCCGGGCTGCATGAAACCTTGCATGCGGGACTCAAGTCTCAGGACGTCCTGCCGATTACGGGTGCTAGGGTCGCGCGCCGCGACGGACTGCGCGTCTGCTGCACGGCCTGCATACACGGGACCACGGAAGGGTGCCCTGAACCACTACCCGACCGCCTCCCGGCGGCCGGTCGAGAGGTCGTCCGCCCATGCGCAACTCGCTGTCGCTCACGCCTGCCATCCTGCTCGCCGTCCTTGGCGCGCTGCTGTTCATGCCGCTCGCCGAAGCACCTGCCGCGACGCCGCGCATGGACGGCCTCGAGCGCGCCGTCGTGCGGGGAATCAACCATCACCGCACCGCCGCGGGCCTGCGTCCCATGCGCATGTCGGGCTCGCTCGCTCGCGCCGCCGACTTCCACACCCGCGAGATGCTCGTCGGCAACTACTTCGCGCACACCTCGCGCGGCGGCGGCTCGTTCGCCTCGCGCCTCCACCGCTTCGTCCGCGCCCGCGCGGTCGGCGAGACGCTGGCTTGGATGTCGAGCTGCGGTCGCCACGCGTCGCGCCAGATCGTCTCGTTGTGGATGCACTCCCCGCCGCATCGCGCGATCCTCATGTCGCGCACGCTGCGCCGCGTCGGCATCGCGCGCCGCACCGGCGGCCTCGGCCGCGGCCCGGTGTGCGTGGTGACGGGCGACTTCGCTCGTTAGACGCACATCTTCAGGGGCTAGGCTGCCGCGCATGCGGGGCGCGCTCACGCACCGCCGTGCGCCCGTGCTCGCCACGGCGCTCGCCGCGGCGGCCTACCTGGTGTGGGCACCGGCGACCGCCGACATGGCGGGTCACACCTACCGCGCATGGCTGTTCACCCACGAAGGCCTCACCGTCTGGAACGCCCAGTGGTACGGCGGCCACCACGTGCTCGGCTACTCGCTCGTCTTCGCCCCGCTGGGCGTCTGGCCCGGCCCGTCGTGGGCCGGCGCGCTGTCCGCCGTCGCGGCCGTGGCGCTGCTGACCCCGCTCGCGTACCGCGGCGCGCCGGGGCGCCCGGCGGCGGCGACGGCCGCGAACTGGCTGTTCGCGCTCGGCGTGCTCTCGAACCTGCTGATCGGACGGATGCCGTTCGTGCTGGGGATCGCGCTGGCCGTTGCCGCGTGGTCCGCGCTCGAGCGGCACGGCCGCGCGTGGGCGGCCACAGCGGCGGCGCTCGCGCTCGCCGGCGTGCTCGCGAGCCCCGTCGCCGGCGCGTTCCTGCTGCTCGCAGGGGCCGCGCGCGTCCTGGCACGCCGCAGCGCGCTCCGCCGCGCCGCGCTGCTCGCCGTCCCGGTCATCGCCGGCGGCGGCGCGCTGGCGCTGCTCTTCCCCGAGGGCGGCGACGACCGCTTCGTCGCGAGCGCCTTCTGGCCGATGCTCGCCGTGAGCGTCGCCGGCGTCCTGCTGCTCGCGCCCGGGCGGCGCGCGTGGTGGGCGGCGGGCCTGCTCACCGTGGCGACGCTGGCCGCGTCCTTCGCCGTGCCGAACACGTTCGGGCAGAACGCGCTGCGCCTGCCGGTGTTGCTCGGCCCCGTGGCGCTGCTGCTGGCTCCCCGGCGCGAGGGGATCGGCGGCAGCCGCCTGCTGCGGGGGGTCGTCGTTGCGGCGCTCGTCTACCTCGCGTGGCTGCCCGCCGTGCGCGCGGTCCGCGAGGCCAACGACGACCCATCGACTCAGGCGAGCTTCTGGACCGCACCGCGCGAGTTCCTGGCCAAGGCCGCGCGGCCGGGCGAGCGCGTCGAGGTCGCCTTCACCCGCAACCACTGGGAGGCGGCCTACCTCGCCTCGGAGGTCCCGCTGGCACGTGGCTGGGAGCGCCAGCTCGACGAGAAGGCCAACCCCGTCTTCTACGACGGCCGGCGCCTGACCCCCGCGATCTACCACCGCTGGCTGCGCGGCAACGCCGTGCGCTGGGTCGCCCTGCCCTCGGCCCCGCTCGACTACTCCGCCCAGGCCGAGGCGCGGCTGGTGCGCCGCGGGTTGCCCTATCTCAAGCTCGCCGACCACCCGCCCGGCTGGCGCATCTACGAGGTCCGCGACACCGAACCGCCGGCGTCCGGCGGCGCGCGGATGCTCGCCGCAGGGCCCGACGGCTTCGAAGTCGAGGCCAGCGGACCGACCGTCGTGCGCCAGCGCTTCACGCGCTACTGGCGCGCGACGGGCGGCTGCGTATCGCGCGCGCCCCATGACTGGACGCGCGTCGCTCCGACGCAGCCGGGCCCGGTCGTCGTGCGCGCGCAGTTCGCGCTCAGCGAGCCGGAGCCCCGCGGCTGTGGAGCCGCCCTGACTTCGAGCGACGGCACATGAGCACTCGTTAAGACCGGTGGCGAAGCGCCGTCGCGCAGTTCTAGGATCCGCGCCGATGGTCGGCCGGATCCAGCACCTCGGCAGTCGCGCCCTTCCTCGCGGCTGGGGGGACTGGCTTCGCCAGCTCGTCCTGTTCTGCGGGGCCTACTACCTCTACCGGATCGCCCGCGGCATCGTGGACGACCGCGTCGACGTCGCCTTCCACAACGCGCGCGAGATCGTCGCCTTCGAGCGCACGCTGCATCTGTTCGTCGAGCCCGACGTCCAGCGCCTCGCGCGCGCCCACGAGTGGCTGATCGACTTCGCGAGCTGGATGTACGTGAACTCGCACTTCGGGGTGACGACGATGGCGCTCGCCTGGATCTACCTGCGCCGCAACGAGCGCTTCTACTTCGTGCGCAACATGTTCATGGTCGCCATGGGCATCGCGCTCGTGCTCTACGTGGTCTTCCCGACCGCCCCGCCGCGGTTCCTGCCCGATTTGGGCTTCACGGATTCCGTGGCCGGATCCACCGGCGTGCGCCCGACCTCCGCCGCCGAGGAGGTGCTCGTCAACCCCTACGCCGCCGTCCCGTCGATGCACGTCTGCTTCGCCCTGATGCTCGGCGTGTCGATGGCGCGGATGGTGCGCCGCCGGTGGGCGGCCGCGCTGTGGTCCGCCTATCCGGTCATGATCAGCTGGGTCGTGATCGCGACCGCCAACCACTGGTGGACCGACGCCGTCCTCGGCGCAGTCACCGCGGCGGTCGCGGCCGCCTTCGCCGCCGGGCTGTTCGCCCGCGCCCGGCCGGACGCCTGGGCATGGGATCGCGCGGCCCAGCCGGCCGGCGCGTAGGCTGTGTGTCCGTGGCCACCCCTCCCGTCGAGCGCCCGCCGAGCGGCGGCCGCCCCAGC
>JAXDHR010000082.1:0-10899 GCA_034664425.1 Solirubrobacteraceae bacterium | reverse complement strand
CCAGTAGGTGGCGAAGGCCTGCCCGATGATCCACTTCTTGGGAACTGGTCCCCAGAACCTGCTGTCGTCGGAAGAGCCACGGTTGTCGCCCATCATGAACCAGTGACCGGCGGGAATCGTCACGGTCCTCGGCAGGTTGCAGCCCTCACCGCCGCGGCAGGGCTCGGTGAACGGCTCCTTCTGCAGCTTGCCGTTGAGGATCACGTGGCCATTGCGGATCGAGATGCGGTCGCCCGGACCGGCGACGACGCGCTTGATGAAGTTGACGCTGGCGCGCGTCTTGGACTCGCGCAGGCAAACCTGGCCGACGGGAGGCTGGCCGCCGCCGCACTGGTTGCCCTCTTCCGCGCCGGCCGGTGGGTGGAAGACGACGACGTCGCCGATCGAGGGGTCGCCGAAGTGCGTCCCGATGCGATTGACCAGTACGCGCTGACCGACCTGCAGGGTCGGGATCATCGACTCGCTCGGGATCCGATACGGCTTGACCAGGAAGGCCTGGATGCCGAGCGCGAGTCCGAGCGCGACGGCGACGATCAGGACCAGCTCGATCAGCGAGCCGGACGCGGAGTGGCCGCCCTTGGTGGCCACTTCCCCCCTAGGACTCGTCGGCGGCCGACTCCGCCTCGGCGGAGGACTCGGCCTCGGCGGAGGCCTGGACCTCGGCGGCCTCGGCCTCGGCGACTGCCTGCTCGCCCGTGCCCGTCGCCGGCGTCGACTCGGTATCGACGACCTCGCCCGGCGCCTCGGCGTCCTGCGCCGCGGCGGCCTCGGCGGCCGGATCGTAGAGCAGGCCCGCCTCGACGACCTGCTCGGGGCCGGTGTAGCGGCGCTCGCGGACGCGGGCGCGCTTGCCGACCCGGCCGCGCAGGTAGTAGAGCTTGGCGCGACGCACGTCGCCGCGGGCGGCGACCTCGATCTTCTCGATCTTCGGCGTGTGCACGGGGAACGTGCGCTCGACGCCGACGCCGAAGGAGTTCTTGCGGACCGTGAAGGTCTCGCGCACGCCCTCGCCCTGGCGCTTGATGACCACGCCCTCGAAGACCTGGGTGCGCCGGCGGTTGCCCTCGACGACCTGGAAGTGGACGCGGACCCGATCGCCCGCGGCAAAGCGCGGGATGCGGCGCAGCTGCTGGCGCTCGAGGCTGTCGATGATCGTGCTCATAGCAAGGAAAAGGCCGCGAGCCGGACGGGAAGGCGCTCGCGGAAGCGGCGCATCATGGTAGCGGATCCCGGGAGCGCTTCCGGCTCTGCTCGAGCCGCCAGCGGCGAACGTGCTCATGGTGGCCCGAGAGCAGCACGTCGGGGACCGCCCAGCCGCGCCAGTCGGCGGGCCGGGTGTAGTGCGGGTACTCCGGAGCTCCCTCGAGCGCCGCCGAGAAGGACTCCTCGAGCGCCGAGGCGTCCTTGCCGAGCACGCCCGGGAGCTTGCGCAGCACGGCGTCGCAGGTGACCATCGCGGCCAGCTCGCCGCCTGCCAGCACGTAGCGCCCGATCGAGAGCTGCTCCGTGCAGAAGTGCTCGAGGATCCGCTCGTCGAATCCCTCGTAGCGCCCGCACAGCAGCGTCAGCTCGTCCTCGGCGGCGAGCTCGGTCGCCAGCGCGTCGTCGAGCAGCCGGCCCGCGGGGGTCAACGCGATCACGCGCCGGCGGCGCGGGAGCTCCACCGGGTCGCCGCCGTAGCGCGCGCGCAGCGCGGCCTCCATGACGTCGACGCGCAGCACCATCCCGGCGCCGCCGCCGAAGGGCGTGTCGTCGACCTGGCGCCACTTCAGCGGCGTCGTGGCGCGCGGGTCGATGCACTCGAGCTCGTGGCCCTGGGCGAGCGCGTTGGCCACATGGCGCTGGGTCCGGAACCACCCGAACGACTCCGGGAACAGCGTGAAGACGTCGATCTTCATTCGCCGAGGAAGCGCAGGTCGACGTCGATGACGCGCGCGTCGCGATCGATCGAGCGGATCGCGTCGCGCACGAGCGGGATCAGCCGGTCGCCGACCTCGAGCGCCTCGCAGGACGGCAGCGCGACCATGCGAGCCACCTCCCCCACCTCGCGGTCGCCGTCGACGACACGGCAGCCCGCCAGCTCGTGCGCCCAGAACTCGTCCTCGGCGAGCGGCGCGACGTCGGCCTCGGCGACCAGCAGCGGACTGCCGCGCAGCGCGTCGGCGGCCGCGCGCCCGTCGCAGCCGTCGAGGCGCACGATCGGCGCCGCTTCGGTGCCGGCGCGTCGCACGATGCGGCGCACGGCGCCGTCCACCTCGACCTCCGCCCCCTCGGCGAGCGGGATGTCCGGTGACGGCCGCGTGACGTAGAACGAGCCGTCGAGCCCGTGGGGACGGCCGACGCGCCCGGCCTCGAGCATCAGTCCGCTCCCCCGTGCGCTCGGCGCACTAGTCGACGATGTCGACGAGCACGCGGCGGTTGTCCTTGACCGCCGCGGCCTTGACCACGGTACGCAGGGCCTGGGCGGTGCGTCCGCCGCGGCCGATGACCTTGCCGTAGTCGTCCTGCGCGACGGAGAGCTCGAGTACGAGCGTGCCGTCGTCCTCCTCGAACTCCTCGATGCGGACCTCCTCCGGCCGCTCGACCAGCGACGACACGAGGTAGGTGAGGAGGTCCTTCACGGCCGGCTAGCGGGTCGCGGGCGAGATGCCCTGCGTCTTGAGCAGCTTCTTGACGGTGTCCGACGGCTGCGCGCCGCGCTCGAGCCAGTGGCGCGCGCGCTCCTCGTCGATCACGATCGTCGACGGCTCCGTCTGCGCGTTGTAGCGGCCGATCGTCTCGATGACGCGACCGTCGCGCGGCGACCGCGTGTCGGCGACGACCACGCGCCACACCGGATCCTTCTTGCCGCCGACTCGGGTGAGTCGCATGCTCACTGCCAACTGGAACCCTCCGTTAGTGCCGAAATTTGAGCCGACAGCCTAGCGCTGCCGCATCATGGCGCCGAGGTCGGGCATCTTGCCCGACTGCAGGCCGCGCATCATCTTGCGCATCTCGCCGAACTGCTTGACGAGCTGGTTGACCTGCTGCACCGAGGTGCCCGAGCCGTTGGCGATGCGCAGGCGGCGCCGCCCCTTGATCGCCTCGGGGTGACGCCGTTCGTAGGGCGTCATCGACAGGATGATCGCCTCGACGCGGTCGAGCTCGCGCTCGTCGACGTTCATCTTCGAGAGCTGGTGGCCCGCGAGCCCGGGCATCATGCCCAGCAGGCTGGTCAGCGGCCCCATCTTGCGGATGCGCTTGAGCTGGTCGAGGAAGTCCTCGAGCGTGAACTGGTTCTTGCGCAGCTTCTGCTCGAGCCGCTTGGCGTCGTCCTCGTCGACCGACTGCTCGGCCTTCTCGATGAACGACAGCACGTCGCCCATGCCGAGGATCCGCTGGGCCATGCGGTCGGGATGGAAGCGCTCGAAGTCGCCGAGCTTCTCGCCGGTGGAGGCGAACAGGATCGGCTTGCCCGTGACCGCCTTGACCGAGAGCGCGGCGCCGCCGCGGGCGTCGCCGTCGAGCTTGGAGAGCACGACGCCGTCGAACTGCGCGGTCTCCGCGAACTGCTCGGCCACGTTGACCGCGTCCTGGCCGGTCATGGCGTCGACGACCAGGAGCACCACGTGCGGCTTGACGCGCTTCTTGATGTTGGCGAGCTCCTCCATCAGCGCCTGGTCGACGTGCAGGCGCCCGGAGGTGTCCACGATCAGCACGTCCTTGCCGTCGCGCTTGGCCTGGTCGAGCGCCCACGAGGCGATCTCGACGGGGTCCTTGTCGGTGCCCTGCTCATAGACCGTCGCGCCGGCCTGGGTGCCGACCTTGATCAGCTGCTCGACCGCAGCCGGCCGGTAGACGTCGCAGGCGGCGACGGCGACCGACGAGCCGTTCTGCTCGCGCAGCAGCTTGGCGAGCTTCGCCGTGGCGGTCGTCTTGCCGGAGCCCTGCAGGCCGGCCATCAGGATCACGGTCGGCGGGCGCGGCGAGAAGGTGATGCCGGCCGACGTGCCGCCCATCAGCGCGGTCAGCTCCTCGTCGACGATCTTGACGACCTGCTGGCCCGGGTTGAGCTGGCGCTGGACCTCGACGCCCTGGGCGCGCTCCTTGACCGCGGAGGTGAACTGCTTGACGACCTTGAAGTTGACGTCGGCCTCGAGCAGCGCGAGGCGGATCTCGCGCATGGCGCGCGCGATGTCGTCGTCGGTCAGCGCGCCGCGCTGGCGCACGCCGGCGAGCGTGCCCTGGAGCTTCTCGGAGAGCGAGTCGAACATCCTCCTTACAGGGTACGCCGGAGGACATGCAGCTCGATCTGCTTGTAATCGGCTCCGGGCCGGGCGGCCAGCGGGCGGCGATCCAGGCCGCCAAGCTCGGCCACCGCGTCGCCGTCTGCGAGCGCCGCGACCGGATCGGCGGGGTCTCGATCCACACCGGGACGATCCCGTCCAAGACACTGCGCCAAGCGGTGCTCGAGCACCTCGCCCAGCGCCCGCTCGACGTGCTCGACCCGACCAGCATCGACCGGACCGACGAGCAGGCGCTACAGGCGCTGATGGACCGCGCCGCGCGCGTCGTGGCCGCGGAGACCGCCGTGGTGCGGGAGCAGTTCCGGCGCAACGACGTCGGCCTGCTCGGCGGCGACACGGTCTTCGAGGACGACCACACGGTGCGCGTCGAGGGCCGCGATGAGCCGATCCGGGCCGAGCGGATCGTGATCGCCGTCGGCTCGGTGCCCGTGCGGCCCGACTCGGTCGCCTTCGACGACCGCACGATCATCGACTCCGACGGGCTGCTGAAGATGCGGCGCCGCGTCCCGCGCTCGATGACCGTGGTCGGGGCCGGGGTGATCGGCGTCGAGTACGCCTCGATGTTCGGCGCGCTGGGGACGAAGGTGACGGTCGTCGACAAGCGCGAGCGCGTCCTGCAGTTCCTCGACGGCGAGATCGGCGAGGCCTTCCAGTACCTGTTGCGGCGCCGCAACGTGACCTTCCGTCTGCGCGAGGAGGTCGCGGCCGTCGCGGCCGCCGGCGAGCGAAGCGGTGACGAGCGCGAAGCGCGAGGCAGTGGCCGCCAGCCGCGGCTGTTGCTCGCCTCGGGCAAGGAGATCGCCTCCGAGACCGTGCTCTACGCGGTCGGGCGCCAGGGCGACACCGAGCGGCTGGGACTCGAGTCGGCCGGTCTGAAGGCGGACGAGCGCGGGCGCCTCGAGGTCGACGCGGCCTATCGCACGGCGGTCCCGCACATCTTCGCGGTCGGCGATGTGGCCGGCGGCGGGCTGGCCGCGACCGCCGCCGAACAGGGCCGGATCGCGGCGCTGCACGCGTTCGACGAGCCCGTGCACGAGCTCGCGCACCTGATCCCCACCGGCGTCTACGCGGTCCCGGAGATCGGCATGGTCGGGCGCACCGAGGAGCAGCTGACCGACGAGGCGGTGCCCTACGTCGTCGGGATCGCGCGCTGGTCAGAGCTCGCCCGCGGGCTGATGAGCGGCGACGAGGAGGGCATGCTCAAGCTGCTCGTCTCGCCCGCGGACGGCAGGCTGCTGGGCGTCCACGTGATCGGCACGGGCGCCACCGACCTCGTCCACATCGGCCAGGCCGTGATGGGCGGCGACATCGGGATCGACTTCCTCGTGACGGCCGTCTTCAACTACCCGACGTTCGCCGAGTCCTACAAGGTGGCGGCGCTGGACGCCGCCAACCGGATCAGGTCGATGACGTCCTAGGCGGCGCGTCCTCGGCCGGCGCCGGCGGGATCTCGGGCGCGGGCGGGAGCGCCCCGCCGGCAGCGCCCGGGGTCGCGGCCGAGTTCGCTTCCGCGGCGGCCTGACGCGCGGAGCGCTCGGCCTCCGCCGCATCGGCGGCGGCCTTCTCGCTCGCCTCGGCGCGCGCGGGCGACGGCGGCTTGGGCTGTCGCGGGGCGACGCCGTTGGACAGCACGCCGCCGAGCTTGTCGGCCAGGGACGCGGCCGCGCCGGAGAACTCGGACGGGATCACCCAGATCTTGTTCGCATCGCCCTGCGCGAGCTGCGGCAGCATCTGCAGGTACTGGTACTGCAGCAGCGCCGGGTCCGGGGCGCCGTCGTGGATCGCCTGGAAGACCGTCTCGATCGCCTTCGCCTCACCCTCGGACTTGAGGATCGCCGACGTCCGCTGCCCCTCCGCGCGCAGCACGGCCGACTGCTTCTCGCCCTCGGCCGTGAGGATCTGGGACTGCTTGACGCCCTCGGCGGTGAGGATCGTGGCGCGGCGATCGCGCTCCGCGCGCATCTGCTTCTCCATCGCCTCCTGGACGGTGCGCGGCGGCTCGATCGACTTGAGCTCGACGCGGTTGACGCGGATGCCCCACTTGCCCGTCGCCTCGTCGAGGCTCGCGCGCAGCTGGTTGTTGATGTTGTCGCGCGAGGTCAGCGTGTCCTCGAGCGTCATGCCGCCGGCCACGTTGCGCAGCGTGGTCACGGTCAGCTGCTCGATCGCCTGCAGCGGGTTGGCGACCTCGTAGGTGATCGCCTTCGGGTCGGTGACGGTGAAGTAGATGACCGTGTCGATGCCGACGACGAGGTTGTCCTCGGTGATGACGGGTTGCGGCGGGAACGCGACCACCTGCTCGCGCAGGTCGATCAGCGGCTTGACGCGATCGATGAACGGGATGATCAGCGTCAGCCCGGGGTCCAGGGTGCGCGCGTAGCGGCCGAGCCGCTCGACGACGCCGGCGCGGGCCTGCGGCACGATGCGCACGGCCCTGGCGGCGATCAAAAACACGAACACCGCGAGGACGATCAGGGCGATGATGCCAGCGGACATGACGACTCCTTATTCGGCGACCAGCGCGGTCACGCCGCGGATCTCAAGAACCTGCACACGGGTCCCAGGCTCGATGACCTGGTCTTCATCGTAGGCGCGCGCACGCCACAGCTCGCCCTCGAGGCGGACGCAGCCCGAGTCGGTCCCGATGCGCTCGACGACCGTCGCATTGCGCCCCACGAGCGCGGCCGCCCCGGTGCGCAGCTGCGGCGGCTGGCGCAGGTGGGCGCGGGCGATCGGCCGCAGCGCGGCGAGCGCGATGATCGACACCACCAGGAACAGGGCGAGCGAGATGACCGAGCCCGCGCCGACCGCGCTGACGATGGCCGCGACCAGCGCCCCGGCCGCGAACGGCGCCATGAAGAACCCGGTCGTCGCAATCTCACCGAGCCCCAGGATCGCTGCTGCGATCAGCCAGAACAGCCAGGCATCCATCTTCTGGAGCGTACCGCCCGGGGTTCTGCGCGACCTAAGCCCGATTCGCGCTCATGCCGTGAGCAGCGCCCGGGCGAAGTCGTCCGGGTCGAACGGGCGCAGATCCTCGAGCTGCTCGCCGATGCCGATCAGCTTCACCGGGATGTTGAGCTCGTTGGCGATCGCGAGCGCGATGCCGCCCTTGGCGGTGCCGTCGAGCTTGGTGAGGATGATGCCGGTCACATCGACCGCTTCGCCGAACAGCTTGGCCTGGCGCACGCCGTTCTGACCCGTCGTGGCGTCGACGGTCATCAGCGTCTCGTGCGGCGCGCCGGGCATCTGCTTGGCGATCACCCGGCGGACCTTGGTCAACTCGGCCATCAGCTCGTTCTGGGTGTGCAGGCGGCCGGCGGTGTCGACGATCACGACGTCGGCGCCGCGCTCGCGCCCGCGCGCCACCGCGTCGAACGCGACCGCGCCGGGATCGGAGCCCTCGCGGCCCTTGACGACCTCCACCCCGGCCCGCTCGCCCCAGCGCTCGAGCTGCTCGACCGCCGCGGCGCGGAACGTGTCGGCGGCACCGACCACGACGCTGAGCCCGAGCGTCTGGCGCAGGTGCCACGCGAGCTTGCCGATCGTGGTGGTCTTGCCGGTGCCGTTGACGCCGACGACCAGGATCACGGCCGGGTCGGCCCGCAGGTCGATCGTGTCGTCGCCCGTGCGGGCGAGCTCGGCAAGCAGCTCGGCGAGCCGCCCGGTGAGCGCCTCGCCACCGACCAGCGCGCCCTCCTGGGCCTCCTGCTCGAGCCGCTCGACGACCTGCGCGGTCGTGCGGGCGCCGACGTCGGCGTAGATCAGCGCCTCCTCCAGGCGCTCCCACGTCTCCTCGTCGAGATCGCCCTCGAACAGGGTCGCCTGGACCTCGGCGGTCAGCGCGTCGCGCGTCTTGCGCATGTTCTCGCGCATGCGGCGGAAGAACCCCCGCCGCTGCTCCTCGCGCTCCGGCTCGGACGCGGGTGTGGCGGTGCGGTGGTCGCCGGTCAGGAAGAGCTCGTGCCAGTCGCGGGCCATCGGCGCGGCACAATAGCCGCCATGGCGCAGCTGACCCACGCCCTCCGGACCACCGGCGATCATGCCGTCGCGCCCGCGCTGCTGGGGCCGATCTCGGCCCCGGGCGCCCGCGCGTACGGCTGCGTCGAGCTCGCCGGCCGCAACGGCGACGTGCACGCGACCTCGAGGGGGGAGAAGCCGCTGTGAGCACCGCGTTCCTGCTGACCGCGATCGGCGCGGCGCTGGCCGTCGGGCTGGAGCTGCTGGAGGCGCTCGCGATCGTGCTCGCCGTCGGCTCGACGCGCTCCTGGCGCGACGCGCTGCTCGGCGCCGCGGGAGCGGTCGTGCTGCTGGCCGTGGCCGTCGTCGCCGTCGGTCCGGTGCTGCTGGGCTCGCTGCCGCTCGACGTGCTCAAGGTCGTGATCGGGACCGCGCTGCTGCTCTTCGGGCTCGAGTGGCTGCGCAAGGGCGTCCTGCGGCTCGCGGGGCGCCGGGCGCCGTCGGACTCGCTCAAGGAGTACCTCGAGGAGCGCGAGGCGATGGAGGCCGAGCCGCCGCCTCGGCCCGGCGAGGCCGACTGGGCGGCCCGCATCGTGGCGGGCAAGGGCGTGCTGCTCGAGGGGCTCGAGGTCGTCCTGATCGTCGCCGCGCTCGGAGCCGGGCCGGACGGCCTCGCCCCCGCGATCGCCGGTTCGGCGGTCGCCGTCGTCGCCGTGCTGGCGATCGGCTTCGCCGTCCACCGCCCGCTCGCGCGCCTGCCCGAGTCGCACCTCAAGTACGCGGTCGGCCTCGTGCTCTCCTCGTTCGGCGTCTTCTTCCTCGGCGAGGGCCTCGGGGTGCACTGGCCGGGGGCGGACGTCGCCCTGCTCTACATCGTCGCGGCGCTGCTGGTGGTCTCGCAGCTGCAGGTCGCGTCGCTCGCACGCCCGAAGGAGCTGCCGGCATGAAGGCGCTGCGCAAGCTCGTGCTCGGCGAGACCTGGGTGCTGCCGATCGGCGTCGTGCTGACGCTGGTCGTGGGGCTGGTGCTGCAGGCGATCGGGGGTGACGACGCCTGGTGGCGGCACGCGGGCGGCTTCGTGCTGCTCGTGCTGGTGATCGCCGCGCTGTGGGCGGCGCTGCCGAGACGCGGGAGCTAGCGCGACTCGCCGGCGCGGCGCCCCGCGAAGCGCGACAGGTAGAGCCACGTGGGCTGGAAGCCGTGGCGCTCGTAGAGGCGGATGGCCGCGGCGTTCCCGGGCAGCGCCCCGAGCAGCAGGTCCTCGACGCCCGCGGCGGCCAGCGCCGTTTCGAGCGCGTCGAGCAGCCGGGTCCCGATCCCGCTCCCGCGTCGCTGCGGCAGTACCGCCAGCGACTCGATCTCGCCGATCCGCGGGCCCGTCGCCCACGTATCGGCCGCCCAGCTGCCCGATGCGGGCATCACGTGCGCGAGCCCGTAGCCGATCGCCGTGCCCCGTTCCTCGGCGAGAACCAGGATGGTGCCCGCCTTGGCGAGCAGCTCGCGATAGACACCGCTGCGCTCCACCCAGGTCGTCGCGTCGTCGACGTAGGGCGCCAGCTCGGGCATCGACGCGGCGTGGTGGTGATGAACCGAGACCCACAGCGGCTCGAGCGCCGGCAGGTCGCTGATGTCGCCGCGTCGCAGCTCTACGGGGTCCGTCATGTCGCAAGGTCAGCACACGAGCGGCGGCGCGTCGAGCCCGCGGCGCGGTCCTCTACGCGGCGGCCGTCTCGTCCGCCGGCGGCAGACGGCGCGAGATCACCTTGGAGACCCCGTTGCCCGCCATCGAGACGCCGTAGAGGCAGTCGGCAGCCTCCATCGTGCGCTTCTGGTGGGTGACGACGATGAACTGCGCGCGGTCGGAGAAGCGGCGCAGCAACGTCAGGAAGCGGTCGATGTTGAGGTCGTCGAGGGCGGCCTCGACCTCGTCGAGGATGTAGAACGGGCACGGCCGCGCCAGGAACACCGCGAACAGGAACGCGAGCGCGGTCATCGACTTCTCGCCGCCCGACAGTAGCGTCAGGCGCTTGGTCGACTTGCCGGCCGGGGTGATCTCGATCTCGACGCCCATGTCGTCGTTCTCGTCGCGCTCGGCAGCTTCGGCAGCCTCCTCGAGGCGCTCCTCGGCGCTGGGCACGTCCTCGCCCTCGCTGCCGCCGAGCACCGGGCGGGGCCCTGAGTCCTCGCGCACGAGCCGCAGCCGGCCGCGGCCGCCGGGGAACAGCTGGGCGGCGACCTCCTCGAAGTTCTCGGCGGCGGCGTTGAAGGTTTCCTCGAACGCATCGCGGATCCGCTTGTCGGTGTCGCGGATCAGCGTCTCGAGCTCGCGCAGCGCGGCTTCGAGGTCCTCACGCTGGCGCTCGAGCTCCTCGACGTGGGCGACCGCCTCCGCGTACTCCTCCTGGGCCAGCGGATTGACCGGGCCGAGCTGCTCGCGACGGCGGCGCAGGCGCTCGATGCGCGCCGCGAGCGTGTCGCGCTCGGCCTGGCTCAGCGGCTCCTCACCGGGGGCGGCGTCGAGCCCGAGCCGCTCCGCGACGCCGGCGAGCTCCCGCCCGGCCTCCGTCGCGCGGTCGCGCGCCTGCTGGGCGCGCACCTCGCCGCGGGTGACGTCCTCGCCGTGGGCGCGCAGCCGCGCCTGCACGCCGGCCTC
>JAXDHR010000081.1:0-21218 GCA_034664425.1 Solirubrobacteraceae bacterium | reverse complement strand
GAGGAGATCGTCCACTTCGCCGACGAGCACGGGCTCTCGCACGACGCCGCAACGCTCGCGCAGGAGCCGAAGGTCCGGGAGCTGATCCAGGGCGTGCTCGACCAGGTCAACGCGAAGTACGCGCGCGTCGAGCAGATCAAGCGCTTCGCGATCCTCGATCACGACCTCTCGCAGGAGACGGGCGAGCTGACGCCGACCCTCAAAGTCAAGCGCAACGTCGTCAACGAGAAGTACGCCGAGCTGTTCGAGGAGCTCTACGCGCGGCCGTAGCCGCGGCGCGGGCCGGCGGCTAGTCCCCGGCGGACTGGCGCAGCAGCGTGCCGGTCGTCTGCTCGAGGATCCGGCGCCACGCGCGGGCGGGCTCGCGCTCGTCCGCGAAGTGGCGCACCACCTTGCGCACCCGCGTCGCGGAGATCTCGATGCCGTGGCGCAGGCAGACCTCGCGCAGGTCCTCGTAGTCGGCGGCGAGCTTGACCGTCACCGAGTGGAAGCCGTGGCGGGCGACCTCCAGCCGCGAGGTGTAGTTGAGGATGTTCGTCTGGAACATCAGCTCATCGTCGGGCTCGGGCTCGACCAGCAGGATGTCGACACCCGGGTAGCGCTCCTCCCAGTGGCTCGCCATCTCGTGCAGGCGCTGGTGGGCGAGCATCTTGAACGTCTGGTAGCCGATCTTGGGGAAGCCCATGTCCGACACGCGGCGGGTGCGCGAGCCGAACAGCGTCGGGATCTCCTTCGTGAAGTCGTTCACGTAGGGGACGAGCGGGTTGACGACGACGATCAGCTGCGCGCCGGCCTCGACGGCGATGTCGAGGTTCGTGGTCGAGACGATGCCGCCGTCGACGAGCTCGCGATCCTTGACCCGGGTCGGCGTGTAGACCATCGGCAGTGCGGTGGATGCGCGCACCGCGGTGGAGATCGGCACGTCGTCCCAGCCGTCGCCGCCGAACACGATGCGCTCGCACGTGTCGAGATCGGTCGCGGCCAGGTAGAGGGCGCAGCGCAGCGCGCGGAAGTCGTCGGAGCGGTCGGGATCGGCGAGCACCGCCGCCACGTACTCCTCGATGCCCGAGCCGGAGTACAGGCCGGACGGCAGGGCGTCCGCGAGCGCGATGGCCAGGTCGACGGTCGAGAAGGAGCCGAGGCTCGAGACCATGTTGCGCGCCAGGCCGACCAGGTGCAGCGGCAGCCGCAGGCCCTTGGCGACGAACTCGCGGTAGTTCGGGCGCAGCAGCATGTCGAGGTTCATGTCGCGAAACGGCGACGGGACCTGGTCGTTGACCACCCGCATCATCTGCTCCGGCGTGACGCCGTTGGCGGCGAGCGCGGCGACGAGCGCGCCCGCGCTAGTCCCGACGTAGATGTCGAAGTCGTTGACCGTCTTGTTGACCGACAGCAGGTCGAGTGCCCGCAGCGCCCCGATCTCGTAGACGGCTCCCGTGAAGCCGCCCCCACCGAGGACGAGCGCCGTGTACGAGGAGCGGCGGCCGCGCGCGGCACCGGCGCCGGCGGTCGTGCGAGAGCGGCGGCCGCCCTTGGCGGCGCGTTCGCGTGCCGGTCCGTCGAGACGTACGACCTTGCCCATGGCTGGGCGTGGAGTGTACGCCCCAGCCCTCCCGCAACCGCGACTTCGCCGCCTCCGCCGGTTTACAGGCTCGTCATGCCGGTCGTCCGTCGCTTCTGCCTGCTCGCCGTGGTCCTGTTCGCGGCCGCCGCCCCCGCCACCGCACACGCCGCCGGGCTCGCCGCCACCACGCGCGTGCTCAACGCCCAGATGGCGCCCGAGCCCGCCGCCGGCGCCTACGTGATCGATCTCGACACGGGTCGCCGGCTCTACGGCCGCAATCCTGCCGTGCCCCGGGTCCCCGCCTCGGTGAACAAGCTCTTCACGACGGCGACCGCGCTGCAGCGCTTCGGCGCGCAGGCGCGGCTGACGACCGACGTGCTGACGAGCGCCGCGCCCGACGCTCGCGGCGTGGTCCGCGGGAACCTCTACCTGCGCGGTGGCGGCGACCCGTCGTTCGACACGAGCGCGGCCGGCTCGTTCGCCCGGGCGATCGCGCGCACGGGGCTCAAGCGGGTGACCGGCCACGTCGTCGGCGACGAGTCGGCGTTCGACACCCGGCGCGGCGGCCCGTCGACGGGCTATCGCACGGACTACTGGATCGGGCCGATGAGCGCCCTGTCCTACAACCACGGCCTCACGAGCACGCGCCTCGGCGACTTCCAGCCCGACCCGCCGCGCTACGTGGCGCACGCGTTCACGGCGGCGCTCGAGCGGGCCGGCATCCGCGTCGGCCACGGCGCCCGCGCGGCGGGCACGCCGGCGGCCGCCGTGCCGCTGCTGTCCTGGGCTTCGCCGACGATGGCGACGCTCGTGGCGCGGACGAACACGCCATCGGACAACTACATGGCCGAGGAGCTGCTCAAGGGCATCGGCGCGCGCTTCGGCCTGGCGGGCAGCACGGGCGCGGGCGCGACCGTCGTACGCGCGACCGTCGAGCGACTGGGCGCCAAGCCGACGCTGGTCGACGGCTCGGGGCTCTCGCGCAGCGACGAGGTCAGCCCGCACGACGCCGTCGACCTGATCCAGGCGATGGACGGGTCCGACCTCGCCGCGCCCTTCGAGGCGTCGCTGCCGGTGATGGGCCGCACCGGCACGCTGTCCGACCGGCTGCGCCACGACGTCGCGCGCGGGCGCTGCCACGCGAAGACGGGCACGCTCTCGGACGTCTCCGCGCTCGCCGGGTTCTGCGACACGACGCAGGGCCGCCGCGTCGCCTTCGCGTTCCTGATGAACCGCACGAGCACGTACTGGGCGCGGATCCGTCAGGACCGGATGGTCGCCGCGCTCGCCCGCTTCGGCTGACCGGCGCAGCGGGGTCGCCCGCATGGCACCATCGTCCGGGTGATCGCACTCCTCCGCCGTCTTGCCGCGGCGCTCGTCGCGCTGCCCGTCTGCCTGATCGCCGCCGCGCCCGCCGCCGCCGACCTCCCGTCGCGCGACGCGATCGTGCCCTCCTTCGACGGGGCGCCGCTGGTCGTCACGCTGCATCCCGCCGCCGGCCTGCAGCCCGGTCAGCGGGCGCCGACGATCCTGCAGACCCATGGCTGGGCCGGCTCGCGCGAGACGAACCCCGAGGCGGCATCGGATGAGTCGACGGGCAACGTCGGCGTCGGGCCGCTGCGCCACGCGGGCTTCAACGTCCTGACCTGGGACTCGCGCGGGTTCGGCGACTCCGGCGGCGTCGTTCAAGTCGACGGGCCGAACTCCGAGGGCCGCGACGTGCAGGTCCTGCTCGACTGGCTCGCCAAGCAGCCCGAGGCGCTGCTCGATGGCCCCGGCGACCCGCGCGCGGGCATGGAGGGCGTCTCCTACGCGGGCGGGATCGAGCTGGTCGCGGCCGGCCTCGACAAGCGCATCGACGCGATCGCACCCACGATCGCCTGGCACTCGCTGCTCACCTCGCTGTATCCCGAGGAGTTGATCAAGGGCGGCTGGTCGAGCGCGCTGGTCGCCGTCGGCGCGCCCGCCGCCAACGGCGACGGCCTCGACTCGCCCGCCGGACCGCAGACGGGGGGCCTGGACCCGCACATCACCTCCGCCTTCCAGTCGGGTGCCGCCACGGGGCAGATCTCCGCGGCCGACCGGGCCTGGTTCGCCTCGCGCGGGCCCGGCGACCTCGTGCGCTCGATCCGGGTGCCGACGCTGCTCGTCCAGGGCACCGCCGACACGCTGTTCACGCTCAACGAGGCGATCACGAACCTCGCGATCCTGCGCAAGGACAAGGTCCCGGCGAAGATGGTCTGGTTCTGCGGCGGCCACGGCGTGTGCCTCACCGGCGCCGGGCCGGCCGGCCACGTCCAGGCGGACGTCATCGCCTGGATGAAGCGCTACCTCGCGCGCGACGGCTCGGTCTCGACCGGGCCGGGCTTCGAGTGGCTCGCCGACGACGCGCGGTGGCGCTCCGCGCCGCGCTTCCCGACGCGCCACGGCGCGCCGCTGGTCGGCCAGGGCTCGGGGACGCTCGCGATCAACCCCGGCGACGCGGGCTCGGGAACACCCGTCTCCGCGGCGCCGTCGGCCAACGCCATCAACGTGCCGATCGCTGTTCGCCCGAGCCAGGTCGCCGGGCGGCCCGTGCTGACGATGACCTACTCCGCGACCGGCAGCGGCCCCGGCCATGCGTTCGCGCAGATCGTCGACAACACGCGCAACGTCGCCCTCGGCAACCAGGTCACGCCGATCCCGATCGCGCTCGACGGCGCGACCCACACCGTCACCCGCAAGCTCGACGCCGTCGCGGCGAGCGTCGGCGCGAGCTCGAAGTACACGCTGCAGATCGTCGGCGGCAGCGCCGTCTACGGGCCGGTACGCACGACCGCCGCGCTGAACGTCGCCCGCGTCCGCGTCGCGCTGCCGACGGTGAAGACCGCCGCCGCGAAGGCCAAGCACCCGCTGCTGCCCGCATCGCGCCGCTGCGGCTCCCAGCGGCGCCTGCGCGTGACGCTCAAGGGCAAGCTGCGCTCGGCGCGCGTGAGCGTCCAGGGCAAGCGCGCGCACGTGGCCCGCCACAGGGGGCATCTACGGGCGACCCGGCGCCTGCACGGCTCCGCCGCCAAGGTGAAGGTCGGCGCCCGAGCGACGACCAAGGCGGGCAAGAAGCTGCGCGACAGCCGCCGCTACCGCTCCTGCAAGGGCGTCTAGGCGCGTTCGCGGAAGCGCTTGCGGGCGCGCTCGATCGACTCGAGCGCCTCCTCGCGCGGGTACCAGCCGTCGACCTTGACGACCTTCCAGTCGGGCGTCTTGTAGATCGAGAAGAAGTGCGAGATCTCGTCGCGCAGCGCCTCCGGCAGGTCCTCGAGGCGCTCGATGTGACTCCAGTTGGGATCCGTGTGCGGGACGCAGAGGATCTTGTTGTCCTCGGCCTTCTCGTCGCGCATCCGGAACAGCGCGACCGGCTTGACCTCGATCAGGCAGCCGGGGAACGTCGGCTCGGAGACGACGATCATCGCGTCGAGCGGATCGCCGTCGGCCGCCAGCGTGTCGCGAAAGAAGCCGTAGTCCGTCGGGTAGCCGAGCGAGGAGAACAGCATCCGGTCGAGCTTGATGGCGCCCAGCTCGTCATCCCACTCGTACTTGTTCGACGAGCCCTTCGGGATCTCCACCGTCACCACGAGGTTCTCCGCCATGCGCGGCAGCGTACCCTCTCGCGATGCCCGGGCACGTGATCGCGATGGGCGGCGGAGGCTTCTCGACGGAGCCGGAGAACCCGCTGCTCGACGCCTACGTGCTCGCCCGCGCCGGGCGCCCGCGGCCGCGAGTCTGCTTCCTCGCCACGGCGAGCGGCGATGCCGCCGCATACACGGCGAGCTTCTACCGCGTGCTCGGGCGCCACCACGACGCGGTCCTGACCGACCTCCCCCTGTTCGAGCGCACCGTCGCCGACCTGCGCCCCTTCGTGCTCGAGCAGGACGTGGTCTACGTCGGCGGAGGCAACACCGCGAGCCTGCTGGGGGTCTGGCGGGCGCACGGGCTCGACGCGATCCTGCGCGAGGCGCTCGCCGCCGGCGCGGTGCTGTGCGGCGTCTCGGCCGGGATGAACTGCTGGTTCGAGAGCTCGCTCACCGACTCCTTCGGGCCGGCCCTCGCGCCGCTGCACGACGGGCTCGGCCTGATCGCCGGCTCCGCGTGCCCGCACTACGACGGCGAGCCGCAGCGCCGGCCGGCGTATCGCGCGCTCGTCGGCGACGGCACGCTGACCTCGGGCTACGCGGCGGACGACGGCGCGGCGCTGTGCTTCGACGCGGACGGCGCTCTTGTCGAGGTCGTCGCCTCGCGGCCGGGCGCGCGTGCCTACCGGGTCGAGCCGGGGTCGGAGCGCGCGCTCGAGGCTACGGCGCTGCGACGATCTTGACCGCGTCGGCCACGACCGTGCCCTTGGCCTTCGTCCAGCGCGAGAACAGCACCGACCAGGCATCGCCGGCGGGCAGCTGGTAGACGCCGAGCTTGCGCCACGCGCCGCCGTGATGGCGCTCGTTGACGTGCGCCCACTGGGTGCCGCTGGTCGTCGCGATCGCGACCGGGACCGAGTTGGAGTGCGTACGGCTCGCGGGCCAGCGCGCGAAGACCGTGTAGTCCCCGGTCGACGGGACCGAGACCTTGAAGCGCGCGGCGTCGGACTTCGCCTTCGCCGTCGTGGTCAGGTAGCCGCGCAGGTATCCCTGGCGGCCGGCACGGCTCTTGGTCCACGCCCGGGACGCCTTGAAGCGGCCCTTCGTCCCGTTGTCGACAACCTGGCTGTAGCCCGGCCACCCGGCGGTCGTCGCCGGGACGGCCGGCGGCGGCAGCTGCCCGAGGTCCGCGCGCACGAGCGAGAGGTAGTAGTCCCAGTTCCAGCAGGAGCCCGGATCGGTGTGGTGATCGGCCCCGCCGTACTGGCCGGGGTGGTTCGGGTCCGGGACCTCGTCGTGACCGATGATGTGCGTGCGGTCGACCGGAATCACGTACTTGGCGGCGAGCTCGGCGACGAGCTGGGCCGAGGAGCGGTACATCGCATCGGTGTTCCAGCTGCAATCACCGACGTAGCCCTCGTGCTCGATGCCGATCGAGGACCAGTTGTAGGTGCGGTTGCCCGAGTGCCAGGCGACGTCCTTCTCGTGGACCATCTGCGTGATCGCGCCGTCGGAGGAGCGCACGACGAAATGCGCGGAGCCGCCCGCGTTCGGGTTCTGGAACCAGCTCACGGTGCTCGCGTAGGAGCCCTGGGTCTCGTGGATGACGATCCGGGTGATGGCGGAGTCGTACGGCCGGTTCGCGGTGTTGTAGATGGCCGAGCTGGCCGGCACCCAGACCGTCCCCGGCTCCTCACCGGGCGTCGTTGCCTGGCTCGAGCGCGCCCCGGGAATCAGCGTGGCGAGGACGGCATCGGCCTGGGCGCGCCCGGCCACCCGCGTCAGCGCGCTGCGCCAGCCGGCGAGCGTCGCGGGGTGCCGGCCACCCGTGGCGGCGGAGAGCAGCGCGGCGCCGCCCTCGAGGTTGGCGCGCAGGTCGCGGCGGATCGCGCGGCGCGAGCGGTGGGTGAGCGCGGCGGCGCGGCGCACCTGGGCGGGTGAGAGCTGCATCGCGCCCCAGCGGCCGTCGAGCGCGGGCCCTGCCGGCATCCGGCCGTGCGTGTTGGTCCAGCCGATGGCCTCGAGCAACGAGGCCGGGACGTCGTGACGCGCGGCGACGGTGCGGTACTCCGCGGCGCGCGGAACCGCGGCGTGAGCCCCGGGCGCGAAGACGAGCGCGAGCCCGATCGCCACCAGTCCTGCGATTGCTCTGCCCCGACGCATGCCAGGGGTTTGAACCGCCGCGCGGCGGAAAGGTTGCGCTGCTCGACCCATCAATCCCTGTCGTCGGCCGGGGACGGCGGATGGTTGAGCAGCGCGAGGAGCCCCGGCTCATCCAGCACCGGGACGCCGAGCTGCTCGGCGCGGGCGAGCTTGGAGCCGGGCGAGTCGCCGGCGACGACATAGGAGGTCGCGCGCGAGACCGACGACGTCACCTTGCCGCCGGCCGCCTCGATGCGCTCGGTCGCCTGCTCGCGCGTGAGGTCGGGCAGCGTGCCGGTGAGCACGAAGGTCAGCTCGCGCAGCGGGCCCTCGCCCGGCGCCGGTCCCTCCTGCTCGACGCGCAGGCCGAGGCCGCGCAGGTCCTCCAGCAGCGCGCGCATCTGCTCGTCCGCGAGCTGGTCGGCGATCAGCTGCGCCACGATCGGGCCGATGCCGGCGGTCTCGGCGATCGCGTCGGCGTCCGCGGCCAGCAGCGCGTCCAGCGTGCGGAAGCGGGCGGCCAGGTTCCGGCCCGTGACCTCGCCCACGCCCTCGATGCCGACCGCGAACAGCAGCCGGCCGAACGGACGCTCACGCGAGGCGTCGATCGCGGCGACGAGTCGCTCGGCGCTCACCTGCCCGATTCCCTCGAGCGCGACCAGCTGCTCGACCGTGAGCCGGTAGAAGTCCGCGGCGCTGCGCACCAGGCCGTGCTGCTGCAGGACGCCGGCCTGCTTCTCGCCCAGGCCGTCGATGTCCATCGCGCCGCGCGAGGCGAAGTGCACGAGCAGCTGCCAGCCGCGCTCGGGGCAGAGGCGGTTCGGGCAGCGCGTGAAGACGCCCTCGCCCTTGACCGTCGGCGTGTCGCAGAACGGGCAGCGCGCCGGTGGCCGCGGCGGAGCGGACCGGTCCGCCCGCTCGGCGGCGTGCGGGGCGGGCGAGAGCACCTGCGGGATCACGTCGCCGGCGCGCAGGACGATCACATCGTCGCCCTCGCGGATGTCCTTGCGGGCGAGGTCCTCCTCGTTGTGCAGCGTCGCGCGCTTGACGGTGACGCCGCCGACGCGGACGGGCTCGAGCTCGGCGAACGGGTGCAGATCGCCGAACTTGCCGACGTTCCAGCGGATCTCGTTCAGATGCGTCACGGCGGTCGTGGGCGGGAACTTCCACGCGATCGCCCAGCGCGGATCGCGCCCGACGACCCCGAGCCGGCGCTGCAGCTCGGTGTCGTCGATTTTGACGACGACCCCGTCGATCTCGAAGTCGAGCGCGCCGCGGCGCTCCTGCCAGCGCAGGCACTGCGCGACGACCTCGTCCTCGGACTCCAGCCGCCGGATGTCGCCATTGACCGGGAAGCCATGATCGCGCAGCCACGCGAGCGCGTCCGAGTGGGCGGCGAAGCGCAGGCCCTCCGTGACGCCGACCTGATAGGCCCAGAACGACAGCGGGCGCTCGGCGGCGAGCGCCGGATCGAGCTGGCGGATCGTCCCCGCGGCCGAGTTGCGCGGGTTCATGAAGGTCGAGAGCCCCTGCTCAGCCCGGCGCTCGTTGAGCGCGGTGAAGTCGCTCAACGACATGTAGACCTCCCCACGCACCTCGAGCAGCGGCGGCGCGTCGTCGACGCGCTGCGGGATCGCGGCGATCGTGCGCAGGTTGTGGGTGACGTCCTCGCCCACCTTGCCGTCGCCGCGCGTGGCGCCGCGCTCGAGCTCGCCGTCGCGGTAGACGAGCGACATCGCCAGCCCATCGATCTTCGGCTCGCAGACGTAGGCGAGTGCAGGGTCCTCGATGCCCTCGCGCGCGAGGTGCGCCCGCATACGTGCGACCCATGCCCGCAGCTCCTCCTCCGAGCGCGCGTTGGCGAGCGAGAGCATCCGCTGCAGGTGGGTGACCTTGGCGAGCTTGGACACCGCCTCGCCCAGCCCCGCGCCGCCGACGCGCTGCGTCGGGGAGTCGGGGGTGACCAGCTCGGGATGCTCGGCCTCGAGGCGCCGCAGCTCGTCGATCAGCGCGTCGTAGGCGTCGTCGCCGATCGTGGGATCGTCGAGGACGTAGTAGCGCCGGTTGTGCTCCTCGAGCTCGGCGCGCAGCTCGGCCGCCCGCTCGCGCACGGCGGCGGGCGCGGCGTTCACTCGACCTCCTCCGCGGCGGGGCCGAGCAGCCGCGCGAGGTCGTAGGCGCGCAGATCGTCGATTCCCTGGGTCGCGAGCAGGTCGAAGTGCAGCGGCGTCACCGCGATGCGGCCCTCGGCGACGGCGGACAGGTCGGTGCCCGGCTCGTCCCCGTGGACGGGGGAGTCGCCGTAGACGCGGAAGCGACGGCGGCCGTCCTCCTCCTCGACGAGCAGCAGCTCGTCGCGGTAGATGCGCTTGCCCAGCCGCGCGACCTCCACGCCCTCCGGCGCCGCGCCGGGCACGTTGATGTTGAGCAGCGTGCCCTCGGGCAGCGGAACCTCGTCGAGCTGGTCGACCACGCGCGCGGCGAACGCGGCGGCGGTCGCGAAGTCGAAGACGTGGCCGAGCCGGAAGTCCATCTCGCCCGTCTGCGACTGCTGGGAGACGGCGATCGCCGGCAGACCGAGCATGACGCCCTCGAGCGCGGCCGCGACCGTGCCGGAATAGGTGATGTCGTCGCCGAGGTTGGCCCCGTGGTTGATCCCCGCGATGACGACGTCCGGCTGGAAGCCGTCGATCAGCCCGAGCGCGGCGAGCCGCACGCAGTCGACGGGCGTTCCGTCGCAGGCGAAGCCGTGGCTGCCGTCCTCGAACGGGACCTCGGTGACCCACAGCGGGCGCCGGAAGGTGATCGAGCGCGCGGTCGCCGAGCGGTTGCCGTCCGGTGCCACGACCGCGAGCTCGACGTCGGGCAGCGCCGCGAGCTCCCGCCGCAGGGCGAGCAGCCCCTCCGCCTCGATGCCGTCGTCGTTGGTGAGCAGGACCCGCAGCACGCCGACCGAGGATAGTCCCAGCCTAAAGAGGCTCAGACCCCTCTATTGCGAGCCGAGCCTCACGGTCGCTGACACGCCCAGGGAAAGCGGAAGCGGCTACGGCGACAAGCGTCGCGTTGTGACCGACGTCGGCAGGGTGTGTGCGCGCGTCCTCCATCGGGGGCGGGTGGCGGCGTCGGTTGCGGTCGGGTCGTCGGGGATGGCGCCGAAGCGCCCCGCCCGGAACTCGGCGAGCGCTTGCGCGTTCTCCTGCTCGGTGTTCATGAGGAACGGGCCGCCGAAGACGACGGACTCACGCACCGGCCGACCCGAGTACGCGATGATGTATGCGTCGGCCTCCGCCTCGATGGCGATGGACGTGTTGCCGTCCTGCTCGGCATCGAACCACGCGGTCTGGCGCGCCTCGACGAGCGTCCGCTCGGCTGCCACCCGCACCGCGCCCTCGATGACATGGACCGCGACCGCGTGGTCGCCGGGGACCTCGTGGATGAACGACGCCGAACGTTCGAGCTCGGCGTCGAGGAGGGTGATCGGCACCTTGAACTGGTCCTCGGCGGCGCCGGCGTACCCTGCGACGGAACCGACGTGCAGGCGGGCGTTGACGCCGGGCTGGTCGACGCGGGTGGCCGCGGCGCGTGGGAGGTCGACGTAGCTCGTCGGGCCGAGCTTGTCGAAGGCCGGGAGGTTGATCCAGGCCTGGAGCGTGCGCACGGGCTTGAGCGCATGGGCGAGTTCGTAGTGCATGGCGTACCGGCCGGCGACCATGTACTGCGCGTCCCCGCGACCGAGGACGCCGCCGCCGCCGGCGTTGTCGCGGTGCTCCAGTCGGCCGTCGAGGACGTAGGTCAGGGTTTGGAAGCCGCGGTGCGGGTGCCACGGGAACCCGCGGGTGCTGAACTCGTCCTCGACGAGGAGGATGAACGGGTCCCAGCGCGACACGTCGGGCGCGAGGATGAACCAGTTGTCGTCGCTGGAGGCCGTGGGGCCGTTGTGGACGGCATCGACGACGAGCGTCGGGACGCGCGCCCGCCCGTCGGACGTGGGCGTGGGTGTGGGCGAGTTCATGGCGAGGGCTCCGGTTGGTCGGGAGAGGCCGGACGTGCGGCGGTGCGCGGCGCTCAGCCGATCGCGACACGCGTGGGAAGGAAGGCGACCCACGGCGCAAGGGACAGTTGATCTATCGACAAGAGCGCCGTGGAGTCTCGACCTGCCGTTGCGCGAAGACCTCCTTGACGACGTACAGGGCGTTGAGGACGCGCGGGAAGCCGGTGTAGGGGATCAGGTGGATGAGGCTCTCGACGATCTCGGTGCTCGTCAGTCCGGCGGTCAGGCCGGCGTTGACGTGCGACTCGATCTCGCGCTCGGTTCCCTGCGTCACCAGCGACGCGATCGTGATGAGGACGCGCTGCTGGTTCGTCAAGCCAGGGCGCGAGTAGATCTCCCCGTAGCCGAACTCGACGATGTACCTGCCGACGTCCGGAGCGAGGTCCTTGAGGTCGTCGGCGAGCTTCTGGTGCGTGGCAGCGCCGCCGCTGTCGGGCAGCGTGTACTCGCTCAGCTTGCGCACGCCCCGTTCGTGGGCAGAGAGGTGGGACTGCTCATGCATCGCCGGTCCACTGTCCCGGCACCGCGAACCTGCGGAAGCTTGCCGAACGCATCAGTGGGCGGCTTCTGTCGCGGCGGGGCGGTCGGCCCGCCTGCGGCTGCGGGGGTTGTGGATCGGCGTGAGGTCCTGCTCGAGCCGGGTGCGCAAGGGCTCGGTCCACGGGGACAGCGATACGGCGCCCTCGCCGAGGTCTTCGAGCTTCTGGTCGAGCGTGAAGCCCGGGCCGTACGAGCAGAGCTCGACGAGCCCGCCGGGGGAGACGGAGTAGCAGCTGTCGAAGATGTAGTGGTCAAAGACCTGCGTGAAGGGCACCGGCCCGGCGTTGGCGTACTCGCGCCAGTCCTTCAGGTCGTCGCCGGCGTCGAATGCGATGTGGTGCCACACGCCCACCGCCATTGCCTGGAACGGCCGCTCGGGTGGAGGCGTGAAGTACCAGCGGCTGCTGCGCGAGTCGCCTTCGAGCACCAGATGGTCGCCCTCCGTACGGAACCCGAGGTGCGCGGCGAAGGGGAGCAGCTCCTCGGCCGCGGTGTAGGAGCGCGCGCCCTCGATGCCGCGGATCCGGAAGTCGACCGGGATGTCGTCGGCGTCGGCGAGTTGGGGCGCGTCGGGCGCGTCGCTGACCATCAGCTCGACCTCGTGCCCTTCGAAGTCCTCGAAGAGCAGGCGCGTGGGCTGGGTCGGGTCCAGGCGCAGCATCTCGCTGTGGACCTGGTTCTCGGCCAGGCGACGCAGCCAGAAGTCGACGGCGTCGTAGGAGCCGACGCGCAGCACGATGCGCTGGATGTTGCCGGCGCCGGGCCGCTCGCGCCCGAACTCCTTGAACTCCAGGAACGTCACGACGCTTCCCGGGCGCCCTTCCTCGTCGCCGTAGTACGTGTGATAGCGGAACGTGGTCTCGAAGTTCAGCGTCTTCTTGACGAACCGCAGGCCGAGGATCCGGCACCAGAAGTCCACGTTGGCTGCGACGTCGGCGGTTATTCCGGTGAAGTGATGAACCCCATCGAGCTTTGTGTCGGGCACGGCGATCACCTCTGAGCTGCTTGTTGCGGAGCCCCAGGACACCAGTGCCACGCGTCGTCGCCTACTGGCCGCCGGTCTGGCCGGCGCCCGGCGGAGGGCCTGGCGATCGGCGCGACCAGCGGGCGGATCCTTCCGGGTGGCCGTGGCGCAGGCGTTGCGGGCCAATCGATCACCACGACCCCGATGCAACCAGAGCCGATTCCGAGCCCGCGTGAACGATCGCCTGCTGCGCGGATCGTGCTCACGTTCGACAACCTCGGCGAGGCTGCCGAGGAGGAGCTCGGCGAGCCCGTCGCGCGGGGCGCTCACCACTCGGTGACGCAGGAGCTCCCCGTCGTCCTGAAGCTGCTCGACCGCGTCGGGCTGAAGGCCACGTTCTTCGTCGAGGCAATCAACACCGAGCGCTACCCGGACGCGCTTCGCCGCATCGTCGACGACGGCCACGAGCTCGGCTGCCACGGCTGGCGGCACGAGACGTTCTCCGCGCAGACCGCGCCTCGCAAGCGCGCGCTTCTCGGCGCCTCGACGCGGGCGCTTCGGGCGATGGGCGCCGCCGTGACGGGCTTTCGGCCGCCGGGCGGAGCGCTCGACGGGAGCGACCTTCGGCTGCTTGCCGGCGCCGGCCTCGACTGGGCGTCGCCGGCGGGTACGGTCGCCGGCGAGGCGGCCGGGGTTGCATGCCTGCCGTTCCGCTGGCCGCTGATCGACGCCTACTTCTTCGCGCCCCCGCTCGCCCCGTTGCGCGTTCGCGATGGCCTGCCGCCAGCGCCCGCGGCGCCCCGGCACTTCGCGGCCGCGATCGCTCGCGCGATCGACGGCGCGCTCGACGGCGAGGCTGAGACCCCGCTCTGCCTGGTCCTGCATCCCTACCTCTACACCAGCCAGTCTCGCCTGCGCGCGCTCGAGGAGCTCGTGCTGCGTCTCGGGCGACTTCGGGCACGCGGCGAGGCGATCGTCGGCCCCGGGCGCGAGATCGCCACCGACCAGCGCGCGCGCGGCGCGCACCTCCCGACCCCCGTCCTGGACGCCTCCTCATGGGCCACGTCCGTGTCAGCAGAGCAGGAGCATCGATGAGACTTCTCAGCTATCGCACCGACCAGACGTGGCGTCCGGGGATCCAGGTCGGTGGCGACGTCATCGACGCGGCGACGCTGACGACGGCGCTGGATCACCCGGCGCAGGTGCGCACGACGCGCGACCTGCTGGAGCTGGGACCCGCGGCCCTGGCGCAGCTGGCCTCGATGGCGTCCTCGGCGTCGCCGGTCGGGCGCGTGGACGAGCTCGAGCTGGGGCCGCCCGTCACGGACCCCCAGAAGATCATCTGCCTCGGCCTCAACTACCGCGACCACGCCACGGAGGCCGGCCTGCAGGAGCCGTCCGCGCCGATGTTCTTCGCCAAGTTCCCCAACTCGCTCGCCGGCCCCACGGCGACGATCGTCCCGCCGGCGACGACGACCAGGGTCGACTACGAGGCCGAGCTGGCGGTCGTCATCGGTCGCCGCGGCCGCGACATCCAACCGGCGTCGGCCCTGGATTACGTCGCCGGCGCGATGGCCCTCAACGACGTGAGCGCGCGCGATCTACAGATGGCCAATCAGCTCTGGACCGGAGGCAAGGCCATCGATACCTTCGCCCCCTGCGGACCCGCCCTCGTCACGCGCGACGAACTCGGCGATCTCGACGCGCTCGGCGTGCGCACACGCGTCAACGGAAACCTCGTCCAGGACGGCAACACCGCCTTCATGATCTTCGGCGTCGCCGAGACCATCTCGTTCCTTTCGCAGATCATGACGCTCGAGGTGGGCGACATCATCGCCACGGGAACACCGGCCGGCGTGGGAGCATCGCGAACGCCACCGCTCTTCCTCGAGCCGGGAGACATCGTCGAGGTCGAGGTGGATCGGATCGGCACGCTACGCAACCCCGTGGGCGCCCGATAGCGAACCCCTGGGCGCTCCGTAGCGCACGGAGGCGAGGTAGAGGCCGTGCGGGGGAGCGGTTGCCGCGGCCTCGCTCCGGGGGCGGCCCGTGAGCAGGGTCGTGAAGTCTTCGAGCGTGCGGCGGCCGCCGGCGACCTCGAGCATCGTCGCGACGAGCACGCGGTTCATGTGGCGCATGAACGAGTCCGCCTCGATGCGGAACTCGAGCACGTCGCCTCTGCGCGTCCACGCGGCGGCGAGCACATCGCGCTCGAAGCGATGGTGGTAGCTGTCGGTCGGTGTGAACGCCGTGAAGTCGTGTGCGCCGGCGAGCGCGTCGGCGCAGGCGTGCAGCGCGTCCTCGTCGATCCGGTGCGGCCACCACAGCGCACGGCCGTGCTCGAACGGCGACGGCGCCACACGCGCGAGCACCCGATAGAGGTACGAGCGGCTGCGGGCGTCGTGGCGTGCAGAGAACCCGTCGGGCGCCGGGCTTGCCTCGAGCACGGCGATCGCGTCGGGCAGCACCGCGTTGAGCGAGCGCAGCGCCGGCAGCTCGCCCTCGTAGGAGACGACCTGGCCGAGCGCATGCACGCCGCGGTCGGTGCGGCCAGCGACCGTCAGGGGAATCGACCGGCGCCGCAGAACGGTGCACAGCCCGCGCTCGAGCTCGCCGGCCACAGTCCTACGGCCGGGCTGCGCGGCCCAACCGGCGAACGGACCGCCGTCATATTGCAGCGTGAGCTTGGCGACCATGCGGGCCGCCGCGGCCTACACGAGTTCCAGGTACACCATCTCGGTCGCGTCCGAAGGACGCGGACCGAGCTTGAGGATCCGGGTGTAGCCACCCGGACGCTCGGCGTAACGCGGGGCGATCTCGTCGAACAGCTTGTAGACGATGCCCTTGTCGGGGTGCTGGAGGATCGAGATCGCCTGCCGGCGCGCGTGCAGGTCGCCCTTGCGCGCCAGCGTGATCAGCTTCTCGATCTCGGGCTTGACCGCCTTGGCCTTGGCCTGCGTCGTCTTGATCCGCTCGTGGTCGATGACCTCGATGCAGAGGTTGGCGAGCAGCGCCTTGCGATGGGCGGCATCGCGGGAGAGCTTGTGTCGCGTCTTCTGGTGGCGCATGGCGGCGACAGATCCTAGTCGTTGCGCAGCGTCAGCCCGCGCTGCGTGAGGGTCTCGATGACCTCGTCGATCGACTTCTTGCCGAAGTTCGGGATCGCCGCGAGCTCGCCCTCGGACTTCGACACGAGGTCGCCGACCGTCTGGATGCCCGCGCGCTTGAGGCAGTTGTAGGAACGCACGCCGAGCTCGAGCTCCTCGATCAGGATGTCGTCCATCGGCGAGCCGCCGCCGCGGCCGGCCGGGCCGCCGAGCGCCGCACCGCCGGGACCGCCGGCGCCGTTGTCGAGCGTCGGCATGCCGCCGGGGCCTGCGCGCAGCTCCTCGATCCGGTCCTCGTCGGTGAAGATCGACAGCGAGGAGATCAGGATCTCGGCAGCCTCGCGCAACGCGGCCTGGGGATCGATCGAGCCGTCGGTCTCGATGTCGAGCGTGAGCTTGTCGAAGTCCGTGCGCTGGCCGACGCGCGCGCCCTCGACCGAGTACGCCACGCGGCGCACCGGCGAGAAGATCGAGTCGATCGGGATGACGCCGATCGGCTGGTCGGGCGACTTGTTGTCGTCCGACGGGCGGTAGCCGCGGCCGCGCCCGATCGTGAGGTACATCTCGAGCTTGGTCTTCTTGTCGAGCGTCGCGATGTGCGCGTCGGGGTTGAGGATCTCGACGCCCGAGGGCAGGTCGATGTCACGCGCGGTGATCTCGCCCGGACCGGTGACGACGAGCGGGGCCTCGATCTCGGTTGCGTCGGAGTGCATCCGGCAGACGATGCCCTTGAGGTTCAGGACGATGTCCGTGACGTCCTCGGTCACACCCTTGACGGTGGAGAACTCGTGCGCGACGCCCTCGATGCGGACGGACGTGACGGCCGCGCCGGCGAGCGACGCCAGCAGCACGCGGCGCAGCGAGTTGCCGAAGGTGTAGCCGAAGCCGCGGTCGAGTGGCTCGACCACGAACTGGCCGCGGTTGTCCTCAACCGTCTCGGCGGTGATTCGGGGGATCTGGAAGTCGAGCATCGTGTTCCTGACGTGGTTCGGGAGGGGGAGCGGGCGGGGCGGGCGGCGGCGCGCGGCGCGGCGGGATCGAACCCGCGCGCGGCGTCGCGCTCAGCGGCTACTTGGAGTACAGCTCGACGATGAGCTGCTCCTGCACCGGCGCCGCGATCTCCGCGCGCTCGGGCTTGCGCAGCACCTTCGCGGTGAGCTGATCGTGATCGGCCTGGAGCCACGCGGGCACCTGCGCCACGAGCTCGGTCGCGTCACGGATGACCTGCTCGGCGTCGGACCCGGGCCGGTAGGTGATCACGTCGTTCTCGCGCACCTGGTAGCTCGGGATGTCGACGCGGCGGCCGTTGACCGCCCAGTGCCCGTGGCGGATGAACTGGCGCGCCTGGCGACGGGAGGCGGCGAAGCCGAGGCGCACGAGGACGTTGTCGAAGCGCGACTCGAGGATCCGCAGCAGGTTCTCACCGGTGATGCCGGGCTGGCGCGAGGCCTTGTTGTAGTAGCCGCGGAACTGGGCCTCGAGCACGCCGTAGTAGCGACGCGCCTTCTGCTTCTCGCGCAGCTGGACGCGGTACTCGGACTGCTTCTGCCGCGCGCGGCCGTGCTCGCCGGGCGGGTAGGAGCGGCGCTCGACGCCGCACTTGTCGGTCAAGCAGCGCTCGCCCTTGAGGAACAGCTTCTGTCCCTCGCGGCGGCACTGCTTGCACTGGGGGGAGGTATCGCGAGCCAAAGTGAATTCAGACCCTTCGCCGCTTGCGGGGGCGGCAGCCGTTGTGTGCCTGCGGGGTGACGTCGCGCACGCCGGTGACCTCGAGGCCGGCGGCCTGGAGCGAGCGGATCGCGGTCTCGCGACCCGAGCCCGGGCCCTTGACGAAGACCTCGACCTTCTGGAGGCCCTGCTCGATGCCCTTGCGCGCAGCGGCGTCGGCAGTGACCTGCGCGGCGAACGGCGTCGACTTGCGCGAGCCCTTGAAGCCGGCGCCGCCGGCGGACTCCCACGCGATGACGTTGCCCTCGCGGTCCGTGAGCGCGACGATCGTGTTGTTGAAGGAGGTCTTGATGTGCGCCTGGCCGATCGGGATGTTCTTCTTGACCTTGCGGCGGCCGCGCTGAGGACGGCGGGGAGCGGGGCTCACTTCTTGCCCGCCTTCTTCTTGCCGGCGATCGACATCCGCTTCGGGCCCTTGCGCGTGCGCGCGTTGGTCTTGGTCTTCTGCCCGCGCACGGGGAGGCCGCGGCGGTGACGCATGCCGCGGTAGCAGCCGATCTCCATCAGGCGCTTGATGTTCTGCGAGCGCTCACGGCGGAGGTCGCCTTCGACCACGAGGTCGCGGTCGATGATGTCGCGAAGCTTGGCGACCTCGTCGTCGGTCAGATCACGCACGTAGGTGTCGGGGCTGATCCCGAGCTCGGCGAGGAGCTTCGCGGACGTGGGCTGCCCGACCCCGTAGATGTACGTGAGGCCGATCTCGACGCGCTTGTTGAGGGGGATGTTGACCCCGGCGATTCGAGCCAAAGCTCTGTACCTACCCCTGTCGCTGCTTGTGTCGTGGATTCGAGCAGATCACGAGAACGCGCCCGTGGCGGCGGATGATCTTGCACTTCTCGCACATCGGCTTGACCGACGGTCGTACCTTCATGATCCCTTTCGGCTGATGATCCAGACGGGACGGCTCTGGCAGCCGTCGCGGCCACCGCTACCACCCGCGGAACGGAGCGATCCGTCGCGCACAGATGCCCCGCGGGCGTCAGAGCGCGACCGAGGAGAATAGCAAAGGACGCCGACGGCGCCCGCAGGCACCGCCGACGTCCGATTGCGGACCAGTCTAGAAGGTACGGCTGGGGCTGCCGGAGCCGCTCGAGACCTCGCTCTGGGTCTCCTGCGCGCGCTGTTGCGCGGAGTCCTTGAGCTGCTCGGCATGCTCCTGGCCGGACTGCTGGACGGTCTCCTTGGCGCTGGTGGCCGCTTCCTGGGCGACCTCCTTGCCATGCTCGAGCGCCTCCTGGCCGGTCTGCTTGACCTGCTCGCGGACCTGCTCGGCCACCGGGCCGATCTTCTCGTCCTCGATCCGCGAGGTCGGGATCAGCAGCCCGGCGAGGAAGCCGACGGCGATGCCGCCGATGGCCAGCCCGAGCGGGTTCTCCTGCGCCACGCTCGCAGCGCGCTTCGCCTGGCCCTTGACCTCGCCCGAATCGGGCGTCTTGTCGGAGACGGTGCCGAGGACGCTGTCCTTCGCGCCCGTCACCTTCCCGGTGAGGCGGTCCTTGGTATCGGTCATCTTGTCCTTCGTCCGGCTCTTGACGTCGGTCTTGTAACCGAGCGCGTCGACGGTGTCGCCCATCTCGGCGCGGGTCTGCTCTATTTCCGCGCGGATGCGGCTCGGGTCTTCGCCCATTGCGCGTCCTCCTTAACGGTCTCGATGGTCTGTTCAGGGACGGGCGGTGTCGCCCGCTGGATGCGGTTCTTGCCGGCCATCGCCAACGCACCGGCGATGGCGGCGAAGACGACTGCGACGATCAGGGCGGAGAGCCAGTTGGCCAGCGCTCCGTCGAGCAGCATGATCAGAAACGCGGTGAGCGCACCCGCGGCCAGCAGCCCGATCACGGCGCCGGCGCCGATCAGGCCCGCCCCCTTGCCGGCCGTCTTGGCCTTCAGCGTCGTCTCGGCCTTGGCCAGCTCGATCTCCTGGCGAACCAGGGTCGAGGTCTGATCGGCGAGCTGCTTGACCAGCTCGCCGAGCGGGCGGTCACGCAGGTCCTCGCCGCCGGCCTGCGTCCCGCCGGCAGGCCCGTCGGTTGCGGCGTGCACGCCCGACCCGACAGAGGGTCCGGTCGACATCTAGAAGCTCCCGGGCCCGCGCGACGGCTCGGGCACCACGGCGCCCGGCGCCGGCCGGCTGATCGGCGGCGCGGGCGTGGTCGCCGGCCGTCGCTCGCCGTCGCCGTAAGAGGGCGACCCGTACGGCCCGGTCGTCGTCCCGGCCTCGCCGTAGCCGCCACTGCCGTAGCTCGCCCCGGCCTGGCCGGAGTAGCCGCCGGCGCTCGAGCGCTGCTCGTAGCGCTGGGTGCTCGACGCCTTCAGCAGCCGCGACAGCGCAAAGCCGACGACCGCGCCGCCGGCGAGGACGGCGAGCGGCTTGCTGCGGCCGAAGTCCTCGACCTCGCGCAGGATGTCATCGCCGCTGGAGCGCTCGAGCCAGGAGCCGGCGCTCTGCACGCGATCGGCGACCTGCTCGACGGGCTTGGCGACGCCCTCCTTGCCGTCCTGGCGCAGCTGCTGCGCAGACTGGCGGAACGCGTCGGCGACGCTCGAGGCCTGCTGGCCCGCCTCGGTCGAGCGGCGATCGACCTCGTCGCGAACGCGCCCACGGGCCTGCTCGGTCGCCTGCTGCGCGGTCTGCTTCGCCTGCTCGGTTGCCTGCTGGGCGGTCTCCTTGGCCTGCTCGGTTCGGGAGTCACCGCCCGCTTGGGTGGTCGACATGGGCTACCTCCTGAAGTGGGTGTCCAGTCAGGAGGCCCACGCCGACCGGACCGGAAACCGGCAGTGAGCAACGACGTCGTGTACGTGACCTTCTGCGCGAGCCGTGTTTACGCCGCGGCCCGCGCGGCACTCTCGTGCCACGGGGTCAGGATGCGGGGGCCGTCGTCGGTCACCGCGATCGTGAACTCGAAGTGCGCGGCCAGCGAGCCGTCCTGCGCATAGATCGCCCAGCCGTCGTCGCCCATGCGCACCATGTGGCGCCCGGCGGTCGTCATCGGCTCGACGGCCAGCACCATGCCCGGCTCGAGCAGGACGCCCTTGCCCGGCGTCCCGTAGTTGGGGATCTGCGGCTCCTCGTGCATCTCGCGGCCGATCCCATGGCCGACGAGCGAGCGGACGATCGAGAAGCCGCCGGCCTCGACGTGCCGCTGCACGGCCGCGCCGACGTCGCCGAGGTGGTTGCCCGGGCGGCACTGCTCCACGGCCTTGAACAGCGACTCGCGGGTGACGTCGAGCAGCTTGCCGGCCACCGGGGAGGTCTCGCCCACCCCGAAGGTCCGCGCCGCATCGGCGACCCAGCCCTCGTAGACGACGCCGATGTCGATCGAGAGGATGTCCCCGCGCGAGAGCCTGAAGCGCCCGGGAATCCCGTGGACCACCATGTCGTTGGGCGACGCGCAGATCGAGCCCGGGAATCCGCGGTAGCCCTTGAAGGCCGGCGTGGCGCCCTGGGAGCGGATGAAGCGCTCGGCCGCCTGGTCGAGCTCGGACGTCGTCACCCCCGGACGGATCTTGCCGGCGA
>JAXDHR010000080.1:0-23586 GCA_034664425.1 Solirubrobacteraceae bacterium | reverse complement strand
GTCGTCTGCCCCCACTTGGACAGCGCGGAGACGATGAACTGGTCGATGATGACCTGGGCGCCGTTGACGAAGTCGCCGAACTGCGCCTCCCACAGCACGAGCGTCTCGGGCGCCTCCATCGAGTAGCCGTACTCGAAGCCGAGGCACGCGATCTCCGACAGCGGCGAGTTGTGCAGCTCCATCGGGGCGAGCGCGCTCGTCAAATTCTGGATCGGCGAGACGCGCTGGCCGGTCTTGTAGTCGTGCAGCACCAGGTGGCGCTGGGAGAACGTCCCGCGCTCGGAGTCCTGGCCCGTGAGCCGGACGGGCGAGCCCTCGGAGATCAAGGAGGCGAACGCGAGCGCCTCGGCCTGCGCCCAGTCGATGCCGCCGTCGGGGCCGACGGCCGCACGCCGGCGCTCGAGCTGGCGGGCGAGCTTCGGGTGGACGGAGAAGCCTTCGGGCAGCGCGAGCAGCTGCTCGTTGAGGTTGACGAGCTCGTCGGCGGGCACCGCCGTCGTCACCTCGGGCGACGGCGAGCGGTCGAGCTCGTAGCCGCCGGTGGGCTGCTCGGCGTCGGCCGCCGACAGCTCCTCCTTGAGCGCCCGGTGGCGGTCGGAGAGGTCCTGCCAGATCTCGGCCGCGAGCTGGTCGGTCTCCTCGGAGGTCATCACGCCCTGCTCGACGAGCTTCTGGGCGAAGATGTCGCGGGCGGGCGTCTTGGCCTTGATCTTGGCCGCCATCTCCGGCTGCGTGTAGCCGGGTTCGTCGGCCTCGTTGTGGCCGAAGCGGCGGTAGCCGATCAGGTCGATCAGCACGTCGTGGCCGAACTCCTGGCGGAACGCGAACGCCAGCCGGACGGCGGAGATGCACGCCTCGACGTCGTCGGCGTTGACGTGGATGATCGGCACGTCGAAGCCCTTGGCCAGGTCGGAGGCCCAGCGCGTCGAGCGGGCGTCGTCCGGGTCGGTGGTGAAGCCGACCTGGTTGTTCTGGATCAGGTGCAGAGTGCCGCCGACCGTGTAGCCGTCGAGCGCCTGCAGGTTGAACGTCTCCGCGACCACGCCCTGGCCGGGGAAGGCGGCATCGCCATGCAGGACGACCGGCACCGCGGCATTGTGGTCGAGGTGCGCGTGCGCGCCCTGGCGCGACGTCTGGACGGCGCGCGTGGCGCCGTCGACGACCGGAGCGACGAACTCCAGGTGGCTGGGGTTGGACTCGAGCCGGACGACGATCGTGCGGTCGCCCTCGAGCTGGTAGGTCCCCTGGGCGCCGTGGTGGTACTTGACGTCGCCCGTGCCGCCCTGCGGGATCGTGGTCACGGCCTCGATCGAGGATGCACCCTCGAACTCGCGCAAGAGCGTCGCGTAGCTGCGCCCGAGGTTGTGGGCGAGCACGTTCAGCCGCCCGCGGTGGGCCATGCCGATGAACACCTCGCGTCCGCCCTGGGAGGCCGAGAGCTGGATCATCTCGTCGAGCATCGGGACCGTCATGTCGAGTCCCTCGACCGAGAACTGCTTCTGGCCCAGGTACGCCTTGTGCATGAAGCGCTCGAGCGAGTCGACCTGGGTGAGGCGGCGCAGCAGCTGGCGCTTCTCCTCGTCGGTCATCGCGGTGCGGAAGGCGCCGGTCTCGATCTTCTCGCGCAGCCAGACGCGCTGGCGGTGCGAAGCGATGTGCTCGATCTCGTAGGCGATCGTGCCGCAGTAGGTCTCGCGCAGGTGCGGCAGGGCGTCGGCGAGCGTCGCGCCAGGGACGCCGATCCGCAGCACCCTCGCGGGGATCTGCTGCATCAGCTCGGGCGTGAGGCCGAGCGGCTCGGGGTCGAGTGCAGGGTCGCCCTCGGGCTCGGAGCCGAGCGGGTCCAGCCGCGCCGCGAGGTGGCCGTGCGTGCGATGCGCCTTGATCAGCGAGGTCGCCGCTTGGACGGCCTGCAGCAGGTCCTCCTCGGGCACGGGGCGCTGGCGGCGGTCCTCCTGGGTCGCGTCGTCGACGGGCGCGGCGACGGGCGCCGCGGCCGGCGCGGGCGGCGTGAACGCCGAACCGAGCGGCGCCCCGAGATCGGAGAAGACCTGCTCGTAGAAGCCGTGCTCGCCCTGCAGGTAGGCCTCGACGAGCTGCAGGAACTGGCCGGACTCCGCGCCCTGGATGATGCGATGGTCGTAGGTCGACGTCATCGTCATCACCTTCTCCGCGCCGATCGTGGCGCCGATCGCGCCGAGGCCGACGGGATAGGCGATCGAACCGGTGGCGACGATCGTGCCCTGGCCGCTCATCAGCCGCGGGACCGAGGCGATCGTCCCGATGCCGCCGGGGTTGGTGAGCGAGACGTTGGCGCCCTGCAGGTCATCCGCCGTGAGCTTGTTCTCGCGGGCGCGGGCGATCAGGTCGCCGAAGGCGGCGAGGAAGTCGGGGAAGGACAGCCTGCCGGCGTCACGGATGACCGGGACCATCAGGGTGCGGCCGCCGTCCTTGCGCTCGACGTCGACGGCGATGCCGAGATTGACCTGGCCGTCGTCGATCACGTGCGGCTTGCCGTCGACCTCCGCGAAGTGGCGCGCCATGACGGGCATCTGCTCCGTGGCGGCGCGCGCCACCGCGTAGGCGATCAGGTGCGTGAAGGAGACCTTCTGGCCTGCGGCCTTGAGCTGCTTGCGGCGGCCGTCGAGCGCCGTGACGGTGATCGTGCGAAACGACGTCGCCGTCGGGATCGCGCGCGACTCGTCCATGTAGCGGGCGAGCATCGCCGAGGCGCCCTTGAGCAGCGTCGCGTTCTCGGGCTTCGCGCTTGCCGGCGCGGGCGTCCCGTTCCTCGTCGCGGCGAGCACGTCGTCCTTGCCGATCCGCCCGGCGGGGCCCGAGCCGTGGACGGCGCCGAGGTCGATGCCGTGCGCGGCGGCGACGCGGCGGGCGACGGGCGTCGCCTTCGTGCCCTCGGGCACGGGCGACTCTCCCAGCCCGCCGACGTCCCCGGCGGGGCGCGGGGCGCGGGTGGGCTGCGGCGCCTGCGCCGCCGGAGCGACCGCGGAGGCGCCGTTGCCGGACGTCATGCGCCCGATGACCTGCCCGACGGTCACGGTGTCGCCGGCCTGGGCGAGGATGTCGCCCATCGTCCCGGAGGCCGGGGCCGGGACCTCCGCATCGACCTTGTCGGTGGAGATCTCGACGATCGTCTCGTCGGCCTGGACCGGGTCGCCGGGCTGCTTGTGCCACTCGAGCACGACGCCCTCGGAGACCGACTCGCCCATCTGGGGCATCTCGATCTCTACGACGGCGCCTTCGGTGGCTTGCCCGGACGCCGCGGGAGCGGCGCCGTTGCCGTTGGCGTCCGTCGCGCCGGGCGCGGCGTCGTCCTGCGGGCTCGTCACCGCTTCGCCCGCGCCGACGGCGATCTCCGCGAGGACGGCGCCGACGGTCACGGTGTCGCCTTCGGCGGCGTGGATCTTGACCACGGTGCCGGTCGTCGGCGCGGGGACCTCCGCGTCGACCTTGTCGGTCGAGATCTCGACGATCGTCTCGTCCTGCGAGATGTGATCGCCCTCCTGCTTATGCCACTCGAGAATGGTGCCCTCGGAGACCGAGTCGCCCATCTGGGGCATGGTCACTTCGACCGTGGTGTTGACCGCCATATCTGAGCGTCAGACGATACCGCGTTCGGCGCGGCTTCCCGGGCGCCACCCCCGTCGCTGGCAGACGACGAACCCGATGCTTCCCGCGAACGGGCCGATGCCGCCCACGACCGCGACCATCACTGCGAGCCACAGCGGGATCACGCGGCGCCGCACCGCTTCGATGCACAGCAGCGACACGCAGATCCACAGGATCCCGTGCATCCAGCCGCAGGCGTACTTGAGGCCGTCGGCGCCGGTCGCCCAGGCGATCAGCAGCGTGAGGTAGATCGCCGAGTGCGTGAACGACAGGTACTTGAGTCGTGTGAAGGTGATCACGGATCGAGCAGTCCGGCCATGAGCCGCAGCTCGCGTGACGCCTCGTCGGGCCACTCGCCGGGGTCCGCGGGCCACCAGGCGTGCTCGTCGTGCTCGGGGTCGCGCGTGACCTCGGTGTCGGCTCCCAGCCAGGCCTGCCCGATCAGCATCACCATGCCGCTCGGTAGCCGCACCAGCGCCTCGATCGCGAGCCGCTCGGGCTGGACGGCCCACTCCTCGTCGAGTTCGCGCGCGAGCGCCTTGACAGGGTCTTCGCCGACCTCGACCGTGCCGCCGGCGCCGAGCGCCCAGCGTCCCGCCCACGTCGCAACCCACGCTGCGCGCCGGCCGGCGAGCCAGCGGCCGTCCGCGTCGCGCACCACGCACAGCACCGAGAGCGCGCCGTCGGCGCCTGCGGGCAGCAGCCGCAGCGACCAGCGCATCGGCTGCAGCTCGAGCTCCAGCCCGTCGCCGCTGGAGCGGTAGTCCGCGAGCCGCGCGGCGAGTCCGTCATGGGCGGGCGAGCCCCGATCCGCCAGTGCGGCGATCGCCGCGTCGGCGGCGGACTCCTGATCGGGCCCGGCCGCGAACGGCTCCTCGCGCCAGCGCGCGGCCACCTGGCCGGCCTGCCAGGGCCCGCGGGCGAGGATGCCGGGCTGCGACGACATGGGGGACCGAGGGTAGTCCGCGGGGTACGATCCGACACGTGAGCACCGACGCGTCCGCCAAGAACATGCAAGCCGTCTGCCGCGCGAAGGAGGCACACGACAAGTCCTGTCCCTGGGGCGGCACGGCGAACGCGGTCCACCTGTCGTGGTTCGACATCGAGCGCATGGGCTGGGAGGAGGGCGACGTCATCTGCGGGCTGACCGTGATGGGCGACGAGCGGGTCGCGACCGGCACGATGCGCGTCACCTGCGACGCCGAGCCCGACGAGCCACGTCGTGAGGAGGAGGAGGTCGAGGAGGTCGTCGAGGCCGTCTCGGAGCGCGAGCTGATCACGGTCGGACCGGACGAGTCCGAGCAGACGACTCGCTGACCTCGAGCTCGAGCCCGAACGCCTCCTGGAAGATGTCGCGCTGGCGCTGGGCCGCCCAGCGCCCGACGGTGACGTCGTCGTGGGCCCGCACCTTCAGCCGCGCGACGCCGCCGCGCACGCGGAGGCCGATCCCGTCGACCGCCTGGTCGCGCGAACGCTCGAGCTGCTCGGCGATCCGCAGCGTGGCCGAGCAGCGCTCGAGCAGCTCGAGGTCGCCCTTGCGCGCGAGCCCGGTGGCCTCGCCGAGCGCGGGCGAGCCCTTGCGGTGGTAGCGGCACATCTGCCCGATCAGCGCCGTCTCGCGCGGGGAGTAGCCCGGCAGGCCGGCACTCAGTACGAGGTAGCGCGAGTGCTTGTGGTGGTCGTCGTAGTCGATCGAGACGCCGATGTCATGCAGCGCCGCCGCCGCCTCGAGCAGCTCGCGCTCGCACCGGTCGCCGGGGTGCACGCCGGCGCCGGCCAGCTCGTCCCAGATCTCGAGGGCGATGCGCGCGACCTGCGCGGCGTGGGCGTCGTCGGCGCCGTAGCGGGCGGCGAGGTTGCGCACCGACGCCCGCCGCACGTCGGCGAACAGCGGGGGCTCGCGGTCGGCGAGCAGGCTCGCGAAGAACACGCCCTCGCGCAGACCGGCCTCCGTCGCCTCGAGCGAGTCGAAGCCGCCGAGCTCCATCACCGACTGGACGACGACGGCGCCGGCGAGGATCAGGTCCGCGCGCCCGACCTTGATGCCGGGCACCTTGGCGCGGTCGGCGGCGGGCAGCCGCGCGAGCCGCTCGACGAGCGCGTCGAGCGTGTCGCGCTGCAGCTGGAAGCCCTGGACGCCGAACGAGGGCAGCTGCGCCTGCAGCTCTGCCGCCGCGGCGAGGTTGCGGGTCGTGCCGCCGATGCCGACGAGCTGCCCGCCGAGCCACGGCAGCTCGCCGAGCGCCTCGGCGACGTGCGCGCGCAGGGCCTTCAGGTGCTTGGGCTTGACCGGGTCCGCGGACAGGAAGCGCTCGGTCATGCGCACGGCGCCGAGCGGCCATGAGCGCATGTCCTGCCCGCGGCGGTCCCGGACGGCGCAGAGCTGGATCGAGCCGCCGCCCAGGTCGAGCACGACGCCGTCGCGCAGCGCGGTCGAGTTGATCGCCGCCAGATAGCCGTAGAACGCCTCCTGCTCGGGCACCAGCACCTCGACCTCGAGTCCGCTGCGCCGGCGCGCGGCGTCGAGGAACGCCGCCTGGTTGCCCGCGTCGCGGATCGCCGAGGTCGCGACCGGACGCACCTCCTCGACGCCCGTGGCGCGGCAGAAGTGCGCGTACATCTCGAGCGTCTCGAGCGCGCGCTCCATCGGCTTCGGCTGCAGCTCCCCCGTCGCATCGAGCCCCTCGCCGATGCGGACGATCTCATGGATCTCGTCCGTGCGCCGCCACCAGCGCTCGCGGTAGGTGAAGACGACGAGGCGGAACGAGTTGGACCCGAGGTCGATGACCGCGAGCGTCCGCGGCTCGGCCATCGACGTTACGGGCGCTCGATGAGCTCGATCCGGTAGCCATCCGGATCGCGCACGAAGCAGATCCGCGACCCGCCCTCGCGCACCCGGTATGGGGGCTTCTCAGGATCGATGCCCTGTCCGGCGAGGTTCGCGAGCGTCGCGTCGAGGTCGGAGACGGTCAGGGCGATGTGGTTGTAGCCCGTGCCGAGCTCGTAGGAGTCGACGCCGTGGTTGTAGGTCAGCTCGAGCCGGTCGCCGTCGCCCGGGAGTCCCATGAACACGTTGATCGCCTCGTCGCGGATCGGCATCCGCCGCCGCTCCTCGAAGCCGAGAGCCTCGTAGAACGCCACGGAGCGGTCGATCTCGCCGATTCGATAACAGGTGTGAATGAGCTCCATGAGGGCCGAGCGTACCCCGAGTCGCTAGAACGAGGGGGGTGAGCCGCGAGAAGTCCGACTCGTCGAGCGGCGGCCTCCAGATCCAGACGCTGCTGATCTCCGCGGTGTCTGCCGTCGCCGCCGCGACCATCGTGCCGCTGTTCTGGGTGCGAGGAACCGTGATCGCCACGGCGATGACCCCTGTCATCGTCGCCCTGGTCACCGAGGCGCTGCGGCGCCCGGTCCAGAAGGTCAGCGCCGTCGCTCCGAAGGTCACCGCCGCGCGCCAGCGCGTCGCCGTCCCGGTGCGCGGGCGCCCGCGCGGCCCGATCCGCGACGATCCGCACGACTTCGACCCGGTTCCGGACGATCGTGTCGACGAGCCGGTCCGCGGGGTCGCGGCCGACGACCCGTTCGGGCTGCGCGCGCCTCAGCGCCGCCCGTGGTGGCGGATCGGCCTCGTCACGGGTGTGCTCGCCTTCCTGCTCGCGGCGGCTGTCGTGACCGCGTCCGAGCTGACTGTCTTCGGCGGTTCCGTGAGCGGCAACCGCGGCAGCACGACGCTGTTCGGGGGCGGCTCGAGCTCGACATCGTCGAAGAAGAAGACGACGACGAGCAAGGACGCCGCCAAGTCCTCCTCGACCCCGTCCAGCACGGCGACGGCCACGCCGACCGCCACCCCCACGCCCGGCGCGACCGCCACCCCACGAGCCACGGCGACGCCGAGCGCGACGCCGGCGCCGTCGGCGACGCCGTCGACCGCCGCACCGACCGCGACGCCGACGCCCTAGCTCACCGGCAAGGCCCTACCATCCGGTCCGACCATGGCCAAGGATCGGATCCCGACCTCGCGGGTGTCGCGGACCGCGCGGGTCTCGGGGCTCGCGGCGGGGCAGGCCGCGCGCCACCTCGGCACGCGGGCGGCGAACCTCACGCGCAGTGAGCAGGGGCGCGAGGTGGCGCTCGAGCGCCGCCACCTCGAGGCGGCCGAGCAGATCGTCACCGCGCTCGGGACGATGAAGGGCGCGGCGATGAAGCTCGGGCAGGTGATGAGCTTCCTCGATGTCGGGCTGGTCCCCGAGGAGCATCGCGAGCAGTTCCAGCGCAAGCTGGGCGCGCTGCGCGATGCGGCCCCCAAGGTCCGCTTCGAGGACATGCGCAAGGTCATCGAGTCCGAGCTCGAGGACCCGCTCGACGAGATCTTCGCCGTCTTCGACCCCGAGCCGATCGCCGCGGCCTCGATCGGGCAGGTCTATCGCGCCGAGCTTCACGACGGCCGCGAGGTCGCCGTCAAGGTGCAGTACCCCGGCGTCGCGCAAGCGGTGCGGGCCGACATGCAGAACCTCGGGATGATCCTGCGGCTGATGAAGCGGATCGCCCCCGGACTCGACGTCAAGGCGACCGCCGCCGAGATCCGCCACCGCATCGGGGAGGAGCTCGACTACGAGCTCGAGGCGGCCAACCAGCGCGCGCTCGTGCGCATCTTCCGCGGACACCCATTCATCCATGTGCCCGACGTGGTGACCTCGCTGTCGCGCGAGCGGGTGCTGGTCAGCGAGTTCGTCCGTGGCGTCGGCTTCGACTCGCTCAAGGAGGCCGATCAGGAGCTGCGCGACCGTGTCGGCGAGATCGTCTTCCGCTTCTACTTCGGCTGCATGTACCGCCACCACCAGTTCTCCGGCGACCCGCACCCGGGCAACTTCCTGCTCGAGGGCGACGGCCGCGTCGCGTTCCTGGACTTCGGGCTCTACAAGGTGATGCCCGCCGAGCTCGCCGACGCCGAGCTCGCCGCCCAGCGCGCGGGCCACGAGCACGACGCCGTGGGCCTGCATCGCCTGTTCGCCGAGATGGGTCTGCTCGCCCAGCCTGAGCGCTTCGACCCCGACAAGGTGCTCGACCAGTTCCTCGACGCGACCTGGTGGTACGTCGAGGACGCCGACGTCGCACTAGAGCCGGAGATCGCCACGCGGGTGATGATCGAGATGTCCGACCCCCGCTCCTCGCACTTCGGCCAGATGCGCCACGAGACGCTGCCGGCCGACCACCTCTTCGGCCGCCGCGTGGAGATGCTCACGCTCGCCGTGCTCGCCCAGCTGCGCTCCCGAGCCAACTGGCACCGCATCGCCCGCGAGTGGATGTACGGCGACGATCCGGTGACGGAGCTCGGGCGGGAAGAGGCGGCGTTCTACTAGACCTCCTGGATCTGCAGCAGCGACGTCGTTCCGGGCCGGCCGGACGGCAGGCCGGCGGTGATGCCGACGCGGTCGCCCGGTTTGACCCAGCCGAGCTCGAGCACCCGTGCCACGGAAGCGGCGATCAGCTCCTCGGTGACCTCGATACGCGGGATCGACGCCGCCTGGACGCCCCACATCAGGCCGCAGCGGCGCACGGTCTCGCGGCCGGGCGAGAGGGCGAGGATCGGGACCGTCGGGCGGTGCGCGCTGACCAGCCGCGCCGAGCGGCCTGACAGCGTCGGGCAGACGATCGCGGCGAGTCCGAGCTCCTGCGCCGCGCGGCAGGCGGTGTAGGCGAGCGTGTACGCAGGGTCGCGGCGGTCGCGGCGCACACGGTGCTCGAGCCATTCGCGGTAGGGGGCGGTGTACTCCGTCTTGTCCGCGATCGCGGCCATCATCTCGATCGCGCCGACCGGATGCTGGCCGACCGCGCTCTCCTGGGAGAGCATCACGGCATCGGTTCCGTCGAGGATCGCGTTGGCCACGTCGGCGACCTCCGCCCGCGTCGGGCGCGACGACACGACCATCGAGTCGAGCATCTGCGTCGCGGTGATGCACGGCCGCGCCAGCGCCCCCGAGAGGGCGATCACGCGCTTCTGCACGATCGGCACCTCCTCGATCGGCAGCTCGATGCCGAGGTCGCCGCGCGCGACCATCACGCAGTCGGATGCGCGCACGATCTCCTCCATGCGCTGGACCGCCTGCGGCTTCTCGATCTTGGCGATCAGCGGCAGCCGGGTGTGCTTGCGCAGGAACGAGATGTCCTCCGCGCGGCGCACGAACGAGACGGCGACGAGGTCGACGCCGATCCGCTCGCCGGTCTCGAGATGGCGCAGATCCTCCTCGGGCACCGCGGGCAGCGAGGCCGCCTCACCCGGGATGTTGAGGCCCTGGCGCGAGGCGACGGAGCCGCCGATCTCGACCTCGGCGTCGATCTCTCCGTCGCCCGGCCGCGTCGCCGTCACGCGCAGCCGCACGGCGCCGTCGGCGAGGTAGAGCACCTCCCCGCTCGCGACCGAGTCGGCGAGGCCGGCCCAGGTGATCGACATCCGGGTCGCATCGCCGTCGAAGCCGTCGGCGCCGCAGACGAACGTCAGCCCTTCGCCGGGCTTGAGCTCGGCGATGCCGTCGCGCAGCGGCCCGATCCGCAGCTTCGGTCCGGGCAGGTCCTGGAGCACGGCGACCTGGCGGCCGGCGCGGTTGGCAGCGTCGCGGACGCGCTCGGCGACCTCGGCGTGCTCCTCCGCCGAGCCGTGGGAGAAGTTCAGGCGCGCGACGTCCATGCCCGCGGCGACCATCCGCACGAGCACCTCCGGGTCACGGGACGCCGGGCCGATGGTGGCGACAATCTTCGTACGGCGCTGCATGCTCTCCCGCCACGGTACACCGCCGAAGCGCCCTCAACGGGCGCGGACGATGAGCGCGGGGTTTGGCGGAGCCGTCGAATCCTCCCGCAGGCGCTTGAGCCCCTCGTGGACGCTGCGCCGCGCCGCCTCCTCGCTCGTCCCCATCGCCTCGCCGATCTCCTTGTAGGCCAGGTCGAGCACGAAGCGGTACGCGACCGCCACGCGCTGCTTGGGCGGCAGTGCGCGCACCTTCGACCACAGCTGCGCATCGGCGGGTGCGGCGTCCTCGACGGCGCCGGCGTCCGGCTCGGCGACCGGCACGGTCCGCGCGCTCGCGCGGAAGCCGTCGATCGCCTTGCGCGAGGCGATCGTCAGCAGCCACGATCGGGTGACGGCCGGGTCGCGCAGCCGCGGATAGGCGGCGAGCGCGGCCAGCATCGTCTCCTGGTAGCAGTCGTCGGCGCCGCCGGGACCCGCCACCGCGATGCACAGCCGCATCACGTCGCGGCCATGACGCTCGACGACCGCCTGGAACGGGGGCAGCGTCATGGCAGCGCGTGCTCGTGTTCGAGCAGCGTCCGCTTCGCCGCCTCGCCGCCTCCGTAGCGTCCCATGCTGCCGTCCGAGCGCACGACGCGGTGGCAGGGCACGATGATCGGGATCGGGTTCGTCGCGCAGGCACTGCCCGCGGCCCGGACCGCGTTCGGCGTCCCCGCCGCCATGGCGACGCTGCGGTAGGTCCCGGTGCGCCCGTAGGGAATCGCCGCGATCGCGTGGAGCACGCGGGCCCGGAAGCCCTTCGAGAGGCGCCAGTCGAGCGGCAGATCGAACGTGGTGCGTCCGCCGCCGAAGTACTCGTCGAGCTGGCGGCGAGCGGCGTCGAGCCGCGCCGGCGCCTCCAGCAGGCGCGGTGAGATCCGCTGCGCGAGCTCCTCGAGCACGGCGCCCTCGTCCTCGCGGGCGAAGGCGACGCGGACGACCCCGGCGGGCGTCGCGGCGAGCAGCAGCCGCCCCAGCGGGCTCTCGACGCCGGCGTAGGCGACGTCGAGCAGGCCGGCCGCGTCGGCGGCCGTCGCGAACGGCGGCACGCCCGCCTCGAGCCGGGAGGCGGCGCCGCGCAGCAGGGCGCCGAGCTCGTGTTCGGAGGGCATGGTCGTGTCCATCATGCCCGTGAGACGGACCGCGCCGGCCCGGCGTGAGGTTCAGGCGGCGGGAGGTGCGTCCTCGGGCACCTCGACGTAGCGCATGATCACTTCGCCGAGGTGGATGACATCGCCGTTGCGCAGCACCGCGCGGCCGACCCGCTCGCCGTTGACGAGCACGCCGTTGCGCGAGCGGTCGTCGAGCAGGACGGTGCGCCCGTTCTCGTCGGACAGCACGGCGTGGCGGCGCGACACCGTCACGTGGTCGAGCACGATGTCGGCCGACGGGCTGCGTCCGAGGTGCAGCACCGCCCGGTCGAGCGCGACGAGCACGACGTCGCCGCCGTCCTCGATCGCCAGGTGGCGCCCCGGCGTCGGCTTCGGGAAGCGGCCCACGGCCCGCGCGCGCTCGCGCACGCCCAGCCGCGACAGGACCCCGGTGCGCTCACCGGCCGGGAGGGCCGGCGACGCCTCGTGTGGGGTTGCGATGGTCACGGCGGATCATGTTCCCCGTCTCGCCTCAGCGCAACCTAATCCGCACCGAAAAGAAGTCAACCGGCTCGCTCACAACGCGAACAGGCCATCCTCGACGACCGGCTCGCCGTCCGCGGTCAGCCGCCCGCCGCGGCGCAGGTCGCAGATCATGTCCCAATGGACGGCCGACTCGTTGACGCCGCCCGTCTCCGGATAGGACCGCCCGATGGCGAGATGCACCGTCCCGCCGATCTTCTCGTCGAGCAGCGTGTTGCCGACGGCGCGGTCGAGCCCGAAGTTCGTGCCGATGCCGATCTCCCCCAGCCGGCGGGCGCCGGCGTCGGTCTCGAGCGCCGACTGCAGCACGTCGTCGCCGCGCTCCGCACGGGCCGAGACGACCTCGCCGCCGCGGAACTCGAGCTCGATGCCCGAGACGAGCGTTCCGCGCGGGCTCGACGGGATCGTGTAGCGGATCCGTCCCTCCGCGGAGGTCTCGTGCGGGCCGGTGAAGACCTCGCCCGAGGGCATGTTGCGCTTGCCGTCGGAGTTGATCCACGTCCGGCCCTCGACCTGCAGGCGCAGATCGGTGCCCTCGGCCTGGATGCGCAGCTCCGAGGCGTCGCCGAGGCGCTCGACGAGCCGCTCCTGGCGGTCGCGCAGCTCGCGCCAGGCGGCGACGGGATCGGGTCGGTCGAGGAACAGCGCGCGCTCGACGAGCGCGGCGAACGCCGCCGTTCCCATCCCCGCCTGCTGCGCGAGCGCGGGCGTGGGCCAGAGCGTCAGGCACCAGCGCCGGGAGACCATCGCCTCGCGCAGCGGCGCCGCGGCGCGAGCGGCGCGGGCGGTGCGCTCGGGGTCCACGCCCGCGAGCGCCTGGGTGTTGTCGGGCGCCTGGATGCGCAGCGACGCGTCGGTGGATCGCGCCTCGGCGAGCGCGGCCGGTGCGACCTCGTCGAGGTGACGCTCGCGGGCCGTCTCCCAGAACCCCTCGGCCTGGCCCGGCAGCTCGACGCGCAGCAGCGGCCAGGCGTCGCGTGCGAGCAGCTCGCGCTGGAGCGCGAGCAGCAGCGGAGCGGCCAGCGAGGTGGAGGCGACGACGACCTCCTGGCCGGGCCGCACGTCGAGGCAGTAGCCGGCCAGCAGGCGGGCGAAGGCGACAGGGTCCATCAGGGCGTCTCGACATCGGGGAAGTTCGCGCCGACGTGCTCGCGCAGCACGCCGCGGATCCACGTGCGCTCCGCCTGGGACGCGAAGCGGAAGCGCGCGAGCAGCTCCTGCTGGCGCGTGATCGGCTCGGTGCCCGCGATCTCCCAGCGCACGGCGAGCCGCTCGAAGAGGAACTCCACGGCACGCTGCCAGGCGTCCTCCCTCGAGAGCAGGTTGCCGCCGAGCGCGGCCGCGTACTCGCGTCGGGTGGCCGGCGTCATCGAGCCGCGCAGGACCAGCGTGTTGCCCTCGGCGTCGGTGTAGCCGGACTCGGGCGCCTTCGGCCGGTCGCGCTTGCGCGCCTTGCGCGCCATCAGCCGGTGCGTGTCCCGGGCGTCGTCACGGCGCGCCGGACGTTAGCGTGCGACCCATGCGCAAGCCGACTCGCCGGGACGTGGGACGCGGCGAGCGGGTGCTGCCCGGGGTCTGGCGTCTGCGCCTGCCGCTGCCCTGGCCCGGCGTGCCGCACTGCAACGCCTGGGCGCTGGCCGCCGGCGACGGCGTCGTGCTCGTCGACACCGGCATGCACGAGGCCGGCTCGCTGGCCCACCTGGAGCGCGCGCTCGACCAGGTCGGCCTGCGCATCGAGCACGTGCGCCTGGTCGTGCTCACGCACGCGCACGTCGACCACTGCGGCGAGGCGCCCACGATCGCCGAGCGTGCGGGCTGCGAGGTCTGGCTCCATCCCGATCACGAGCACTACACGCGCTCGCTGGAGGATCCCGAGCAGGCGCTGCTGCGCCGGGCGGAGGTCGCCCGCCAGTCCGGCGTGCCCGAGGAGGGCGTGCGCCACTGGCTCGAGCAGGGACGCAGCCAGGGTACGGGCCAGGCCGGGGTGCTGCGCGCGGATCGCGACCTCGTGCCCGGGGTGACCGTGAGCACTGACCTCGGCGAGTGGGAGGTGATCGAGACGCCGGGGCACGCGCCCTCGCACGTCTGCCTCTACCAGCCCGAGCGCCGGCTGCTGATCTCCGGCGACCATCTGCTCGGCCGCATCTCGCTGTACTTCGACGTGGGCTGGACGCCCGACCCCGTCGGCGAGTTCCTCAGCTCGCTCGAACGCGTCGAGGGGATCGACGCGCGGCTCGCGCTCGCCGGGCACGGGCGCCCGTTCAACGACGTCGCGACCCACATCGAGGGCAATCGCGCGCTGGTCGCCGCGCGGCTCGACGCGGTACGCGAGCTGCTCGCCGGCGCGCCGCTGACCGCCTGGGATCTCGGCGCCCGGCTCTACGGGGAGCTCTTCGTTCCCGCGACGGCGACGTGGCTGCTGTCGAAGTCGCTCGCCTGGCTGACGCACCTCGAGCGGCTCGGCGAGGTGCAGCGCGACGGCACGGGCGATGCCGAGCTGTGGTCGCCGCGTCCCTAGACTGGCGCGATGCGCATCGACGAGCGCCTCGCCGCCGACGACGAGCCCGCCTTCTCGTTCGAGTTCTTCCCACCGCGCACGGAGGACGGCGAGCGCAACCTCGACGCCGCGCTGGAGGAGCTCTCACGGCTGCACCCGGCGTTCGTCTCGGTCACCTACGGTGCCGGCGGCACGGCCGATCAGCGCCGCCGCACGATCGACGTCGTCACGCGGCTGAAGGCGGACTACGGCCTCGAGGCGATGGCGCATCTGACCTGCGTCGACGCCACCGTCGCGGAGCTGCGCGCGACGCTCGATGCGATGCGCGACGCCGGCATCGAGAACGTGCTCGCGCTGCGCGGCGACCCGCCGCAGGGGCAGGACGAGTGGGAGGCGACCGCCGGCGGGCTGACCTACTCGCGCGAGCTGATCGAGCTGATCCGCGACGAGTACGACTTCACGATCGGCGCGGCGTGCTTCCCGGAGGTCCACATCCACGCCGCCTCGGCCGCCGACGACCTGCGCTATGCCAAGGAGAAGGTCGCCGCCGGCGCGCGCTTTCTGATCACCCAGCTGTTCTTCGACAACGGCGCCTACTGGGACTACGTGGCGCGCGCTCGCGACGCCGGGATCGACGTCCCGATCGTGCCGGGGATCATGCCGATCGGCAACGTCGAGCAGATCAGGCGCTTCACCCAGATGTGCGGTGCCTGCATCCCCGACCGGCTCGTCGCGGAGCTCGAGGCGCGAGCGACCCAGCCGGAGGCGGTGGCCGACTTCGGCGTCGCCTACGCGACGCTGCAGTGCGCCGAGCTGCTCGCGAGTGGCGCACCCGGGATCCACTTCTACACGCTCAACCGCTCCCCGGCCACGCGCGCCATCCTCGGCGCCCTGCGATGCCTCGCGCCCTGGCGCGTCAGCTCGGCGGCGTGATCTCGAGCGCGTGGGCGACCTGCGGGCGCCCGTCGGCCTCCCAGGTCACGTCGACCTGGTCGTCGCGGCCGTAGGTGCCGATGCCGAAGGCGCCCCAGAACCAGCGCCAGAAGCCGAGCCGCTGCTCGCGGGCCAGCGGGCGCGAGAACCGCAGCTCGCGGCCGCTCACGTCGTAGTCGACGCCCTCGCGCTGGCGCACCCCGTTGACGAAGACGGCGTACTCCCCGCGGACCTGGGTGGGCAGGGGCACGGTCCAGCGCTCCATGGGTCGTCATCATGGCAAGCGTGAGCTCCCCCGCGAAAAGCGCCATGGTGCCGAGCGGCTCGACGGATGCGGCCAAACCGCCACGGCCCCGCGGAGCTGACGGTGGGCCGACCCCGTCGCCGATCGTCCGCATCCTCAACGAGGAGGTGCGCCACTACCACCGCTGGTGCACCCCTTCGACGCTGATCGAGCAGGAGCGCATCGAGGACTTCTACGCGTCCGACGTCTCGATCTCCGCCGGGTTCTTCGGCACGCTCGTCGACCACACCGGCGTGTTCGGCGAGGCGGAGCGCTTCGCCGCCGCCGTGCAGGGCGCCGACCGGACGATGTTCTCCGTCCACGGCTCCTCGGGCTCGAACTGGATCGTGCTCCGGATGCTGGCGCTCGAGCGGCCGGACGCGCTGATCCTCGTCGCGCGCAACATCCATCACTCGATCATCAACGCGCTGAAGGCGTTCGGGCTGAACTTCCGCTTCCTGCCCACGCCCTACGAGGGCGAGTTCGAGGCGGTGCTGCCACCGAGCGTCGACCAGGTGGTCGCCGGGCTGCGGCGCTACCCGGAGGCGATCGCCGTCGTCTACACGAGCCCCACCTACGAGGGCCTGTGCGCGAACACGCACGCGATCGCCGCGGCCGTCCACGACGCGTCGCCCGAGACGATCCTGTTCGTCGACGAGGCGTGGGGCGGGCACCTGCACTTCCATCCAGAGCTGCCCTCCTCGGCGATGGACGCGGGCGCCGACGTCAGCGTGCAGTCGACGCACAAGCTCGCCGGCGGCCTGCAGCAGACGGGCCTGATCCACTGGCGCGAGCAGCGGGTCGACTCCGAGCTGATGGAGGAGGCGTTCCGCGAATACGTGACGACCTCGCCGAGCTACCACCTGCTGGCCTCCGCCGACGCGGCGGTGCGCTCGCTGGCGGCCAACGGGCGCGACGCGCTCGGCGGCTGCATCGCCCGCACGCGCGCGCTCAAGGCGGCGCTTCGCGAGCGGCTGCCGCGGCTCGTGCACCTCGACGACCCCGCCTGGACAGGGCGGCGCTGGTCCCACGTCGCCGGCACCGACCTGGTCAAGACGACGGTCGCGCTGACCGGTTACGACCTCTCCGGCTTCGCGGTGTCCCAGTCGCTGGTCGAGCGCGGCATCGTGATCGAGAAGGCGGGCATCAACACGCTGACCTTCATCACCACCTTCCAGCTCGAGGCGAGCGCCGTCGAGGACACGGTGCGCGCGCTCGAGGACGTCCTCGCGGGGCGCGAGCTGTCCGAGGGCGCGGCGCGGCCACTCGCCACCAACCCGTTCGCTGCGCTCGACGACCGGCCGGTCATGCACCCCTATCACGCGCGGCGCTATGCGAAGTCGATCGGCCAGGAGGTGCCGATCGAGGCGGCGATCGGGCGCGTGGCCGCGGAGATCGTCGAGGTCTACCCGCCCGGTATCCCGGTGATTCTCGAGGGCTTCCGCGTGAGCGAGGATGCCGTCCGCTACCTCTGCGAGGTTCGCGACATGGGTGGAGCCATCGTGGCCCGCGACACGTCGCTGGAGACCCTCCGGGTCCTGTAGGCCGTGGGCGAGCTGGACTACACCGTGCGTCGCTCCGAGCGCGCGCGGCGGGTGCGGGTGAGCGTCGAGACCGACGGGGCGGTCCGCGTGACGCTGCCGCGGCGGGCGCCGGCACGGGCCGCCGCCGAGGCCGTGCGCGAGCTGCGGCCCTGGATCGACCGCCGCCGCGCCGCCCTCGAACGCGCGGCGACCGAGCGGGCACGCACGCCGGGGACGCTGCCCTACCTGGGCCGGGAGCTGGTCGTGCGCCCGGAGCCGGCGCGCACGCGCGTGCACCGGCGGGGCGACGTCCTGCTCGTGCCCGGCGGCGGCTCGGGTCCGGTCGCGCGCGACGCCATCGAGCGCTGGTACCGGCGCGCGGCCCGCGCCGAGATCCGCCCCCGGCTCGACGCCGCGGTCGCGCGCGCCGGCACGTCCTACGCCGGCCTGACGATCCGCTCGCAGCGAACGCGCTGGGCGTCGTGCTCCTCGACGGGCGGGATGTCGTTCAACTGGCGCCTGCTGCTGGCGCCCGAGGCGGTGCTCGACTACGTGGTCGAGCATGAGGTCTGCCACATCGAGGTGATGGACCACTCGCGGCGCTTCTGGGCGCTGCTCGACGCGCGCGTGCCCGACTGGCGCGACCATGCCGCGTGGCTGCGCCGCTACGGCGCGACGCTCACGCTGTGAGCAGGGCGCGGCGCAGGGCGGCGTAGACGTCCTCGCCTGCGGCCGGGTCCAGCTCGGCGCGGCCCGTCGCCCCGTCGGCGGTCCAGGCGCGCACGGAGCCGTCGCCGCGGACATCGAGCCCGGCGCGGACGTCGGGCCGCCAGCGCTGCGGGCCCGCGAGCTCGGCCCGCGCTGCGATACGGTCCTCGGGCTCGAACCGCCGCGCGCGCAGGTCGATGGTTTCGAGCCGCGGACCCTCCGCGGCCTGGCGGGCGGCGGTCTCGACGCGCCCGATCGCGTCGCCGAGCGCCTCCACCCGCTCGCGCACGACCTTCCCCCCGCTCCGGACCGTCACCCGATACACCCCCACAACCTAAAGGGGTCTGACCCCGTTAGGTAAAGGGGCCAGGCCCCTTTAGGTACCGGGGTAAAGGGGCCACGGGGTAAAGGGGCCAGGCCCCTTTAGGTGCCCTTGGAGGGGCAGGCCTCTTCAGGTTCCGGTGAGGAGGACGAGCAGGTCGCCGGCGCCCTCGACGCGCGCGGCGCGCCAGTGGACCACGCCGTCGGCCGGGTCGCCGAGCGGGTGCTCGATCTGGGCCGGGCCCTCGCCGGCGGCTGCGACCGCGAGCGCGGCGGCCGCGTCCTGGCGCACGGCGGCGGGGACGGCGGCCTCGAGCCAGTCCTGGCCGAGCAGGTCGGCCTCGGGTCGGTCGAGCGCGTCGCACGTGCGCGAGCCCGCGAGCCGGATGCGGCCCGCGCCGTCGAGCACCGCCACGAACGCGCCCGTCGCGTCGAGCAGCCGGCGTGCGGCGTCCGCCGCCTGGTGCTCGGCCGCCTGGTCGCGATCCTGGGCGCGCTCGAGCACCTGGGCGAGTTGATGCCCGACGGTGGCGAACATCGCCGACACCTCGGCGTTCGGGCGGGCGATGCCGCGCGAGAAGAACTCGATCACGCCCGCGCAGCGGTCGCCGTGGGCGATCGGGAACGCCAGCGAGGTCATCAGCCCTGCGCGACGGGCCTGCGCGGCGCGCGGGTCGCCGCCACCGTCGCGCCCGACGTCGCGCACCCACGACGGACGCCGGAAGGCGTACACGCGACCGGGGAGGCCCTGACCCGGCGCGAAGCTCGTCTGCACGGAGAGATCGGCGAGCACACTGATCTCGCGGTTGGTCTGCGCGTGCCAGGTCCCGGCGCAGCGCAGCATGCCGTCGCCAGCCGGGCGCCAGACGACCCCGCAGCTCCAGCCGAGGGTGTCGCCGAGGGTCGCGAGCACGCGGCCGGCGAGCTCGTCCGGCGCGAGGCCGGCGGCGATCGCGTCGGTGATCGCCTGCTGGGCCAGGAGCAGCCGGTGCGCGCCGCCGACGCGCCGGCGCAGCCTCGAGGCGTCGAGCGCGCGCGTGAGCGCGGCGGGCAGTTGCGCCGGGTCGGGGACCACGGGGACGTCGGCGTCGAGCCCGCGGATGACGGCGGCGAGGTCGCCAGCCCGCACCCAGGGGGAGACGGCGAGGAAGGGCATGTGGGGGTCGGCGAGCCGAACGAGTGCCAGCGCCTTGCGCGCGGGCACTGCCCCGGGGCCGTCGCCGGCGTAGAGCACGGCGTCCCAGTCACGGCGCTGCAGCGCCGTCGTCAGCCGGTCGGCGCCGTCCGCATGCTCGCCGTCCATGCCCCAGCCGGCCTCGGCGAGCGAGCGCTCGAGCAGCCGCGCGTGCGCCGGCGGGACGTCGACGAGCAGTGCACGCAGCGAGCGGTGCGGCTTCACCGATCCTGCATCGGCCTGCGGGCGCAGCGCTTGAGCCCCGGGACGCCGTCAACCGCGGTTCGCGCGCTGCTCGCGCAGGCGCTCGGTCATGACCGCGGCCGTCAGCGCGTCGCCGAACAGGCGGCCCTGCGAGAGCGGGCATCCCTGCGCGGCGAGGAAGTGCTGCTGCACGGGCCTTTCGACGCCCTCGGCGACGGTCGTCATCCCGAGTGCGTCGCCGAGCGCGATGATCGCCCGCACGATCGCGCCCGACTCCGGATCGTCGGGCACCTCGCGCAGGAACGAGCGGTCGATCTTGAGCGTCTGCACGGGCATCGCACGCAGCCGCGAGAGCGACGACCAGCCGGCCCCGAAGTCGTCGATCGCGATCTGCAGCCCGAGCGTCCGCAGCTCGGCGAGCAGCGGGCCGATCCGCTCGGTGTCGCGCAGCGTCGCCGACTCCGTCAGCTCCATCGTCAGCCGCGACGGGTCGACGCCGGTGCGCGCGAGGCCCGCGCGCAGGTCGTCGGCGAAGTCGGGGCGGTGCAGCTCGCGCGGGGAGACGTTGTAGGAGACGCGCGGCTCCAGACCCTCCGCATCCCACGCCGAGACCTGCTGGGCCAGCGCGTCGAACACCCAGGCGCCGACCGCGCCCAGCATGCCCATCTCCTCGGCGGCGGGGATGAACGCGTCCGGCTGCACCAGCCCGCGCTCGGGATCCTCCCAGCGCAGCAGCGCCTCCATCGAGTGCAGCCGCCCGCTCGCCGTCCACACGATCGGCTGGAAGTGCAGGACCAGTTCGTCCTGGGCGATCGCCCGCCGCAGCCGCGCGGAGAGCGAGAGCCGCTCGAGCGGGTCGTGCGCGGCCTGCGCATAGACCGTCGAGGCGGCCCGCCCTCGGCCCTTGCTCTCGTACATCGCCACGTCGGCGTGCTGCATCAGCGCCTCTGGGCCGTCGGCGTCATCGGGGAAGACCGAGATGCCGACGCTCGCCTCGACGTGGAACTCCGCGCCGGCGACCTGGAACGGCTCGGCCAAGCGCATCGAGACCTGCTCGGCGGCCGCCGCGGCGACGTCGACGGCATCCGCGTCGAGGTCTCCCAGTAGGAGCAGGAACTCGTCGCCGCCGTGGCGGGCGAGCAGCCCGTCGTCGCCCTCGACGCCCGCGAGCCGCCCCGCGATCCGCCGCAGCAGCCGGTCGCCGGCGCCGTGACCGAGCGAGTCGTTGACCAGCTTGAAGTTGTCGAGGTCGATGAACAGCAGCGCGACCCGGTTGGCCCGCCGGCGCGCGCGCGTCACGGCGGCGCGCAGCCGGGCGTCGAACTGCGCGCGGTTGGGCAGTCCCGTGAGCGGGTCGAAGAAGGCCAGCCGGCGCGCCTCCTCCTCCGCTCGCACGCGCTCGGTGACGTCCTGGCCGGAGGAGAGCAGGGCGATCGCGCGGCCGGGCCCGTCGTGCAGGACGACGTTCTGCCAGGCGACCCGGCGGCGTTCCCCGGCGCGCGAGATGACGTCGTTCTCGTGGTGGGCGTACTCCTGGCCCTCGCCGGCCATCAGCGCATCGAAGGCTGCGCGCGTGCGCGCGCGGTCCGCGGTCGGCACGACACGCTCGAACCAGTCCTCGCCGAGCAGATCGCCGGCGTGGTCGCCGAGCACCTCGCGCCCGTGGCGATTGAGCATCGCGACCGTGCCGTCGGGGTTGAGCAGCAGCAGGATCGCGCCCGCGACGTCGAGGTAGGTCTGCGTGCGGTCGCGTTCGGCGCGCAGCGCCGCCTCCGTCTCCAGCAGCCGCGACTCCGTCGACTTGAGCGCGGTGATGTCGACCATCACGCCCTGGCTCGCAGTCGGCCGCCCGCTCTCCGGATCGCGCAGGATCGTCTCGCGCTCCCACAGCCAGCGCACCGTCCCGTCGGCGGCGACCATCCGGAACTCGACCTCGAGGTCGCGCTCGGCCTCGAACGCGCGCTGCTCGGCGTCGCGCACGCGTGCGCGGTCGTCGGGATGGATGCGGCTGGTCCACAGCTCCGGCTCCTCGATCCACGCCGACGCCGGGTAGCCGAGCAGCGGCTCGATCTGGGGCGAGACGTACTGCAGCGGCGAGTCCGGACTCCAGCCGGCGATGTAGGTGACGGCGTGGATCTGCTCGACCAGCGAGCGGTAGCGTCGCTCGGTCTCGAGCACGTCGCCGAGCGCGTCGATGTGCTCGGACACGTCGACGAGGATCGCCGCGAACCACTGCGCGTCCTCGCCCTCGGCCGGCACGGGCGTGAGCGTGATCTCGTTCCAGAACGTCTCGCCGTTGCGGCGGTAGTTGCGCAGCGTGACGCGGCACGAGCGGCGCTCGGCGAGCGCAGTGCGCAGGTCCTCGAGCGCGGGTCCCTCGCTGTCGCGCCCCTGCAGGAAGCGGCAGTTGCGTCCGACGGCCTCCTCGGCCGGCCAGCCCGTCAGGCGCTCGAACGCGTCGTTGACGTAGACCAGCCGCAGATCGGGATCGCGTGCGTCGGCCAGGCACGTCGCCACACCGAGCGCGTCGAGGATCCGCGCCTCGCGCGGAGGGCGGAGGGCAGCCGAGGCCGTCAGGGAAGAAAGGGCGAAGCGCTTGGGTCGCACGACACAGGGCGCCGCACGACGCCCGGCTGGCAGCGTATCCGGCCCGCAGCGGGTCGGCGCCCGTCAGGCCGCCGCCTCGAAGGCGAGCGCGCAGCCCCTGACCCTCCTCACGGGTGCAGATGCGCCCGTGAGGAGGGTCTGACGGGCTAGCGGTCGCCGAGCTCGACGTACTCGCGGGAGCGCTCGCCCGTGTAGATCTGCCGCGGCCGGGCGATCTTCTGCTCGGAGTCGTCGATCATCTCGAGCCACTGGGCGATCCAGCCGCTCGTGCGGGGGATCGCGAAGAGCACCGGGAACATGCCGACCGGCATCCCCAGCGCCTCGTAGATCAGGCCCGAGTAGAAGTCGACGTTCGGGTAGAGCTTGCGCTTGACGAAGTAGTCGTCCTCGAGCGCGATCTTCTCCAGCTCGAGCGCGATGTCGAGCAGCGGGTTCTTGCCCGTGACCTCGAACACGTCGTCGGCCGCCGACTTGATGATCTTCGCGCGCGGGTCGTAGTTCTTGTAGACGCGGTGCCCGAAGCCCATCAGGCGCTCCTTGCCGTCCTTCACGCCGGCGAGGAAGTCGGGAATGTTCTCGACGGACTCGATGCGGCGCAGCATGCGCAGCACGGCCTCGTTGGCGCCGCCGTGCAGTGGGCCGTACAGCGCCGCGACCCCGGCCGCCATCGCCGAGTAGGGGTCGACCTGGGAGGACCCGACGCTGCGCACCGCGCTCGTCGAGCAGTTCTGCTCATGGTCGGCGTGGAGGATGAACAGCACGTCCAGCGCGTGCTCGAGGCGCGGGTCCGGCTGGTACTTGAGCTCGGCGATCCTGTAGATCATCGACAGGAAGTTCCCCGGGTAACTCAGGTCGTTATCCGGATAGACATATGGCATGCCGCGGTTATGGCGGTAGGAGAACGCGGCCAGCGTGGGCATCTTGGCCAGCAGGCGGATGACCTGGAGGAAGCGAGCGTCCTTGTCCTTGATGTTCGCCGCCTCCGGGTAGAACGTCGACAGCGCCCCGACCGAAGCGAGCAGCATGCCCATCGGGTGCGCGTCGTAGCGGAAGCCCTGCATGAACTCCTTGACGTTCTCGTGCACGAACGTGTGGATCGTGATCTCCTGGTCCCAGTCCGCCAGCTGCTTCTCGGTCGGCAGCTGACCGTGGATCAGCAGGTAGGCGACCTCGAGGTAGCTCGACTTGTCCGCGAGCTGTTCGATCGGATAGCCGCGGTACTCGAGAATGCCCTTGTCGCCGTCGATGAATGTGACCGCCGAGCGACACGACGCCGTGTTCATGTACG
>JAXDHR010000079.1:0-2573 GCA_034664425.1 Solirubrobacteraceae bacterium | reverse complement strand
GCCCGCCGGCACGGGACGGTAGGGCTTCTTGGGCCTCTCGCCGGTCTCGGGCTGCAGCGCGCGCTGGCCCTCGGCGATCGTGAAGCGGCCCTCGTAGAGGGCCTTGCCGGCGATGACGCCGCCGAGGTTGACCTGGCGCAGGTCGCGCAGCCCGCGCAGGTCGTCCAGGCTGCCGATCCCGCCCGAGTAGATGAAGCGCCCGCGCACGGCCTGGGCGATCCGCCGGACCTTCTCGAAGTCGATCCCGCCGAGCATGCCGTCGCGATCGACGTCGGTGTAGACGAACGAGCGCACGCCACGGTTCTGCAGCCGCTCGATCACGGCTTCGGCCGGCATCTGCGTCGTCTCCTGCCAGCCCGACGTCGAGACGTGGCCGCCGCGCGTGTCGACCGAGACGATCGTCCGGTCGCGAAAGGCGCCGAGCACGTCGTCGAGGAAGTCGATGTCGTTGAACGCCGCGGTCCCGAGGATCACGCGCTCGGCGCCGGCCCGCAGCGCGTCGCGGACCGCCGGAAGCGTGCGCAGCCCGCCGCCGTACTGGACGGGGACGTGCAGCTCCTGGGCGATCTGCTCGAGATGATCGAGGGACTTCGGCGAGCCGGTCCGCGCGCCGTCGAGGTCGACGACGTGCAGGAACCGCGCGCCGGCGTCGACCCAGGCACGGGCCGCCTCCAGCGGGGAGTCCTCGTAGACGGTGACCTGGTTGAAGTCGCCCTTGACCAGCCGGACCGCCTTGCCCTCGCTGATGTCGATCGCCGGATACAGGATCACGCTGCCGTCGCCTCCGCTGACGCGCATACCCGGACGAAGTTCGCGAGCAGCGCGATGCCGTCGCGCGAGGACTTCTCCGGATGGAACTGGGTGCCGAACACGTTCCCGCGGCCGACGACGCTGGCGAACTCGCTGCCGTAGTCGCTGATGCCGAGGGCGATGTCGTCCTCGGCCGGGACGGGGACGAAGGAATGCACGTGGTAGAAGGGCGCCGGGTCCGGCAGGCCCTCGCTCAGGGCCGAGGGGCGCGTCCAGCGCACCGCGTTCCAGCCGATGTGCGGAAGCTTGAGGCCACGGGTGTCGAGCTTGACGACCTCGCCGGGGAGCAGGCCGAGCCCGTCGGCGCCCCCGAACTCGACGGAGCGCTCGAAGAGCAGCTGCATGCCGAGGCAGGCGCCCAGGACCGGGGTTCCCGCGGTGGCGCGCTCGCGGACGAGGCCGGCCAGGCCCGTCGCGTCCAGCGCCTCCATCGCCCGGGCGAAGGCGCCCACCCCGGGGACCACGAGGCCGTCGGTCGCCCGCAGCGTGTCGTGATCGCCGCTGAGCACCACCGCCGCTCCGGCGCGCTCGAGCGACTTCTGCATCGAGCGGCGGTTGCCCATGCCGTAGTCGACGAGACCGATGGTCACCTCACGCATGACCGAACCCCACGCCCCGGCAGGCGAGCCCCTGGGCGAGCTTCCGCTCGGAAGCCCAGCCACTGGGCGAGGTCTCCCGCGCTCACGCGGTCAGCGTCCCCTTCGTCGAGGGCACGCCGGTCTCGGTCGGGTCGATCGCCACGGACTGGCGCAGCGCGCGCGCGAAGGCCTTGAACGCCGCCTCGATCATGTGATGGGCGTTGGTGCCGGTCTCGACGGTGATGTGCAGCGTCATCCGCGACGCGCTCGAGACCGCGCGGAAGAACTCCTCGGTCAGCTCGTGGTCGAAGTTGCCGGTGCCGCCGGGCGGCAGGTCGGCCTCGAACGCGAGGAACGGGCGGCCGGAGAGGTCGAGCGACACGCTCGCGCGCGCCTCGTCCAACGGCACGACCGCGTGGCCGTAGCGGCTGATCCCGACGCGGTCGCCCAGCGCCCGGTCCAGCGCCTGCCCGAAGACGATCCCGGTGTCCTCGACCGTGTGGTGCGCGCCGGTCTGCAGGTCGCCGGTCACGTCGACCTGGAGGTCCAGGTGCCCGTGGCGGGCGAGCAGGTCGAGCATGTGGTCCAGGAAGCCGACGCCCGTCTCACGGGTCCCGGCGCCCTCGCCGTCGAGGCCGAGCGTCAGGCGGACGTCGGTCTCCTTGGTCTGGCGGGCGATCTCGGCGGTGCGCGTCATCGAGACCGATTCTCGCGCACCCGCATGGATTCGGCGTGCCGGGTGAAGCCCTCGGCCTCGGCGATGGGTACGCCGGCCTCCGCCAGCGCGGCCGCGGCGGGCCCGATCCGCACGACGTTCATGCGGCGGCGGAACTGGCGCGTCGACAGCCCCGAGGTGAAGCGGGCGGCGCCGCCCGTCGGCAGCGTGTGGTTCGAACCCGCCACGTAGTCGCCGAACGCGGTGCCGCTCTCGCGGCCCACGAAGACGCAGCCGGCGCTGCGCACGCGCGCCGCGAGCGCCTCGGCGCCGGAGCCGACCAGCTGCAGATGCTCGGGGGCGAAGGCCTCGGCGACCGCCAGCCCCACCGAGAGCTCAGTGACGGCGAGCAGCGCGGCGGCGGCGTCGCCCTCCGGTTCGGCATGCAGGCGCGCCGCCACGTCGCGCAGCAGCTCGTGCGCGTCGGTCACCAGCGCCACCACCGTTCCCGCGCCGTGCTCGGCCTGAGC
>JAXDHR010000078.1:0-13919 GCA_034664425.1 Solirubrobacteraceae bacterium | reverse complement strand
GTCAGCGCGGTGGCCCGGGCGGCCCGGGCTAGCCGGTCGGCCTGCGCGGCATGAGCCGCTTCCAGCGCGCGGGACCGGCGGGAAGCCAGCACGCGACGTCGCTCGAGCTGTTCTACGACCTCGTGTTCGTGTTCGCGATCACGCAGGTCTCGCACCGCCTGCTCGAGCACCTGACCTGGGCCGGTGTGGGCCAGTCCACGCTGATCCTGCTCGTCGTCTGGTGGGCGTGGAACTACACGACCTGGGTCACGAACGAGCTCGACCCCGAGTCGATCGCGGTGCGCGCGCTGCTGATCGCGATCATGCTCGGCTCGCTCGTGCTCGCCGTCGCGATCCCGGCCGCGTTCGGGTCCCGCGCCGGGCTGTTCGCCGGCGCCTACGTGGCGATCCAGGTCGGCCGCCACCTGTTCCTCACCTTCGCCGCCTCCGGCCGGGGCACCCCCGAGCGCGAGCGGGCCGAACGGATCCTGATCTGGTTCGGCGCCGCGGGGGCGCTGTGGATCGCGGGCGCCTTCGCCGACGGGACCGGACGCACGCTGCTGTGGGTCGCGGCGCTATGCGTCGACTACCTCGCGCCGCTGGTCACCTACCGCGTGCCGGGCATGCGGCGGCTCACCGGCGAGGCCTGGACGGTGGGCACCGCGCACTTCGCCGAGCGCTTCCAGCTGTTCATCATCATCGCGCTCGGCGAGTCGATCGTCGTCACGGGCGCCACGACCTCCCAGCTGCGCCTCGATGCGGCGACGCTGGCCGCCTTCGCGCTCGCCTTCCTCGGCACCGCGGCGCTGTGGTGGCTGTACTTCGACTACGTCGCTCGCATCGCCGAGCGCCGGCTGGAGCTGGCCGGTCCTCGCCGCACGCTGGTGGCGCGGGACGCCTACACGTACCTGCACGTCGTGATGGTCGCCGGCGTGATCGTCTCGGCGGTCGGGGACGAGCTGGTGATCGCGCACCCGACCGACGCACTCCATGGACCCGAGGTCGCGGCGGTCGCCGCGGGCCCGGCGATCTACCTGCTCGCGCACACGCTCTTCCGGCTGCGGCTGACCGGGACGATCAGCGTGCGCCGCCTCGCGGGGGCGATCGCCTGCGTGGTCGTCGGGCTGGTCGGCACCCTGCTGCCGGCGCTCGTGCTCGCCCTGGCGCTCGTCCTCGTGCTCGTGACGGTGATCGCTTCCGAGCAGATCGCCGGCGCGCGCCGGCGTGCACGCGGCGAGCCGGCGCCGCTCGAGCGCCTCGAGGCCTCCCGGCCCTAGTCCTCGCCCTCGTCGGGCCGGTCGGGCTCGGAGAAGGCGGCGCGCAGCGGGTGACGCAGCAGGCCGAGGAGGTTGCGGCGGTCGTCCGTCCCGAGCATCGCGAGCAACCCGCAGAGCAGCAGTCCGATCGCCAGCGCGCCCGCGCCAAACGCGAGGCCGAGGGTCCCGAGGCTGCTGGCGGCCAGCACCCGATGCAGCGTGGCAGTCGCAGATGAGCGCTTCGCGAGCTAGCGCTCCGCCGCCGGGCACGCGATGCGGTAGTCGCACATCGAACATGCCGTGTAGCTCGGCGTCGGCTCGAAGCCCTGGCCGAGGATCCCCTCGGCGACCTCGTGGACCGTGTCCGTGATCCAGCCGCGGTCCTCCTCGGAGCGCTCGACCGGCACCTTCTCGTCGTCGAGCACGTAGTAGTAGGCCTGCTGGGCGGCGTCGAGCTGCCAGGACTCGCGTGCCCCGACCGCGTAGAGCGAGAGCTGGACGTCCTCGCGCAGCTGGGCGGGCGTCTTCGGGCGCCCGGTCTTGTAGTCGATCAGCTCGTAGCCGCCCCCGGGGAGCCGGTCGACGCGGTCGACGCGGCCGCGCAGCAGGTGCCGGCCCATGCGGAACTGGAACGAGCGCTCGAACCACATCGGCTCGGCGTCCTCGTCGCGAAAGCGGTCGTGGTAGCGCACGAGCGCCTGCGTCGCCTTGCCGCGCAGCTGGCGCTCCTCCTCGGAGTCGCCGAAGCCGCCGCGTCGCCAGCCGGCGTCGAGCAGGTTGAGCAGCTCCGGCAGCCCGCGGTCATGGGCTTCGGCCTGCGACGTATCCACGTGAAAGCGCTCCAGCACCTGATGGACGAGGATCCCGAAGCGCTGGTTGATCGTCGGTTCGCTCGGGATCCGGAAGACGCGCGCGAACTTGTACTTGAGGGGGCAGGTCCGGTAGGTCTCGATGTCGGAGGCGCTGAGCACGAGCCCGTCGCCGCGCCGCGGGAGGAACGGCTCCAGCGAGGGCTCCGAGCGCTGCGCGATCGCGCGCTGGCGCAGCGTCTCGTCGCGCTCGGCGTCGAGCAGGTACTCGTCGAGCGCCGAGGTCTCGAGGATCTCGCGCTGCTCGGAGGTGGCGGCCTGCAGCAGCCGCGCGTTGACCTCGGGCAGCGCGTCGGCGACCGACTGCCCGCCCGCCTTCGTGCGCTCGAGCAGCGCGGCCAGCTTGAGCAGCTCGAGGTAGCGAACGACCGCGTGGGAGACGTCGAGGTCGGTGTCGAAGCGCAGCTCGCCGAGGCGGCCGCCGACCTGCGCCACGGTGGTCAGCAGCTCGTCGCGCAGCAGCCGGAACGTCGATTGGAGCGTCTCCGCGGGCCCGAACAGCTCCTCCTCGTGCGCCTCCCACTCGGCGCCGAGCGCGATCCGCGCCTCCTCGGCGAACGGCGACGGCGGCTGTGCGGCGCCGTTCTCGGTGCGCTCGGGATAAGCGAGCACGAGCCGGGTGCGCGCGCGGGTCATAGCCGTGTGCAGCAGCCGGCGCATCTCGGCGTGGTGGACCGCGCGCGAGTCCGGCGGGAGCGACTCCTTGATCAGGGCGTCCGGGATCGGCTCGAGCGCGCGCCGGCGGGCGCCCGGCATCCGCGCCGCCATCAGGCCGAGCACGTAGACCTGCTCGAACTCGCGGCCCTTGGCCGCGTGCATCGTCATCACCTGCACGCCGCGCGGTCGCTCGCCGGCGGTCGCCTCCTCCTCGCGCAGCCCGGCGTCCGCGACGGCGGCGATCGAGCGGGCGAACTCGCGCGCGGTCGCCTGGGGCGTCCGGCGCACGTACGCCGACGCGAGCTCGGCGAACTTGGCGAGGTTGACGAGCCGCTCGACCACCTCGGTCGAGGCGGCGAACAGCATCTGGCGGCGGATCCCGAGGCGCTCGACCAGCCGGTGCACGTAGAGGTCGGGACGCGTCGAGTCGATCGCGTCCGCAGCCGTGCGATGCAGGCGCAGGAAGTGGGTGATGCGATCGCGCGCCTCCGGCGGGATCTGCGGCGACTCGAGCGCGGCCTGCAGCGCGGCGACCATGTCGAGCTTGCGCCGGCGGGCGATCTGCGTCACCCGGGCCAGGTCGATCGCCCGCAACTCGACCGGCGGCCGGGCGAGCGCGCGCACCACGGCGCCCGCGTCGCCCGGGACGACGAGCAGCCGCAGCCAGGCGAGTAGGTCGCGGACCACGGCGCGCTGGAAGAAGGCCGCGGCACCGGAGAGGTGGTAGGGGACGGCGCGCTCCTCGAACGCGAGCCCGACCGCCTGGCCCTCGCCGCGCACGGAGCGCACGAGCACGCACACCTCCTCGGGCGCGGCCTCGCCGCGCGCGATCAGGCGCTCGACCTCGGCCGCCACGGCCTGGGCCTGGGCGCGCTCGGTCGCGCAGCGCCAGAAGGCCACCTCGCCCGCGGGCGCGTCCGCCCGCGCCGCGAACGCCTTCGGCAGCCGGTCCTCGATCGGCTCGACGACCGCCGCGGCGGCGCGCAGCAGCCGGCTCCCCGCGCGCATCGATGTCTCCAAGCGCACCTCGGTCGCGCCGGGCCACTCGCCGCGGAAGCGCACGAGGTTCTTCGTCGCGGCGCCGCGGAAGCGGTGGATCGAGCAGTCGTCGTCGCCGACCGCGGTGATGCTGCCGTGGTCCCCGGCGAGCCCGCGCAGGAGCAGGCCCTGGGCGAAGTTCGTGTCCTGCAGCTCGTCGACGAGCACGTGGCGCCAGCGGGCGGCGACGCGCGCGCGGACGTGCGGGCGCTCGCGCAGCAGCCGGAAGGCCTGCAGCACGAGGTCGCCGTAATCGAGCGTCCCCGACTCGGCGAGCATCCGGTCGTGCGCCGCATAGAGCGCGGCGAACTCGCGCTCGCGGGCGGCGTGCGTACGGTCGGCCTCGAGCTCGTCCGAGATCGTCGCCGCCCAGGCCGCGTAGTCCTCGCTGGAAACGAGCTCGGCCTTCAGCCGGTCGATGCGCCCGACGATCGAGCCGAGCAGGGCGCTCGGGTTGCCGCGCAGGTCGTGGTGGCGCAGCGGCAGCTCGTCGATGCGCTCGAGCAGCATCGCCAGCCGGTCGGCGGGCGCGACGGGCGTGGCGAACGGGTCGAGGCCGGCCTCGAGCGCCTCGTCGTGCAGCAGCCGCGCGCAGAACGACTGGAAGGTGGTGACCGCGAGCTCCTCGTAGCCGTCAGCGAGTCGCTCCTCGAGGCGCTCGCGCAGATCGTCGGCCGCGGCGCGCGAGTAGACCAGGACGAGAACCGACTCGGGGGCGATCGGCTGCGGCGCCTCCGCCGCCAGCCACGCGAAGCGCTCGACGAGGACGTGCGTCTTGCCGGTGCCGGCCGCACCCACGACGAGCAGCGGCCCGCCGGTGTGCGCGATCGCGGCGCGCTGCGCGGGGGTCGGCGTCGTGGCGACGGGCACCTTCGTAGGATACGGCGCGATGGACCCTTCGAACCCGGACTGGCTGGGCGCATCGCGCCGTGCCGCGGCCGGACTGCGGGCCATGCTCGCGGACAGCCCCACGATCGCCGAGCGCGTCCGCGAGACGGGCACGCGCGGCGAGGGCGGCGACCGCACGCTCGAGATCGACGCCGCCGCCGAGGAGATCGTCTTCCGCGAGCTCGACGCCCTGCATGCGGCGGGGGCGCGCTTCACGGCGGTCTCGGAGGAGCGTGGCACGGTCGACTTCGGCGGGGGCGGAACCGTCGTGGTCGTCGACCCGATCGACGGGTCGCTGAACGCCAAGCGCGGGCTTCCCCACCACGCCGTGTCGATCGCGGTCGCCGACGGGCCGACCATGGCCGACGTCCACTTCGGCTACGTCCTCGACTTCGGTCCGGCGGAGGAGTGGTTCGCCGTCCGCGGCCGCGGCGCCTGGCTCAACGAGCTGCCGCTCGATCGCGCCTTCGGCGAGCGTCGGGTGGGTGAGCGGCTCGAGGTCGTCGGCATCGAGTCGGCCGATCCGCGCTGGGTCGCCGCGCGGGCATCCACCTTGGAGGACGTCGCCCACCGGCTGCGTGCGATCGGCGCGATCGCCTCGTCGCTGTGCCAGGTCGCCGGCGGCCGGCTCGACGGCATGCTGAGCCTGCGCCGCTGCCGCGCGGTCGACGCCGCCGCCGCGCAGCTCGTCGTGCGCGAGGCCGGCGGCCTCGTCGCCTTCACCGCCTTCGACGACCCGCTCGCCGCGCCGCTCGATCTCGCCCCGCACTCGCCAGTGGTCGCCGCCCGCACGCCCGCGGCGCTGCGCGAGCTGTCCGGCGTGCCGATGGGCTGAGGCGCAGCGACGGCCGACGTCGTCCGTCCGCTTACTTACCTCTGATCACCGCCTGCCACCATGGAGGCATGATCGACTGGTCGCTCGCCGGGCAGATCGCCCGAGGCGTGTCCGGGCTGCAGCCCTCCGGTGACCCCGGGCCCTTCCGTGACGTGGCCGGGCCGGCCGCGGAGTCAGAGCGCCTCGTCGGCGCCTACACCGGCCTCGTCGCCGACGGTCCGCTGCCGGCGGCCGAGGCCGTCGACCGCGGCCAGTGGATCGACGCGAACCTCGGCTCGATGCGCGGCGTGCTCGAGCCCGCCGTGGAGAAGGCGCGCTCGCGCATGGGCATCCTCGGCGGCGCGGCGAGCGGGATCCTCGCGGTGGAGGCAGGGGCGATCTCCGGCTTCCTCGGCGGCCGCGTCCTGGGCCAGTACGAGTTCCCCGTGCTCGACCCCGAGCAGCCCGCGCGGCTGCTGTTCGTCGCCCCGAACCTCGCGCATGCCGGCGATCAGCTCGAGGCAGACTCCGACCAGCTGCTGCGCTGGGTCGCCCTGCACGAGACCACGCACGCGCTGCAGTTCGGCGGCGTCCCGTGGCTGCGTGAGTACCTCGCCGGCCTCGTCCAGGAGCTGCTCGACGGACTCGACGTCCAGGCCGGCGGCCTGTTCGACCTCAAGCTGCCCGACCTGTCGCGCTTCGCCGACCTCTCGAAGCTCACCGACGTGTCGCGCCTGCGCGAGCTCGCCGACGAGATGAAGGACGGCGGCCTGATCTCCTTCGGGCTCGCTCCCGAGCGCAAGGAGCTGCTCGCGCGCGCGCAGTCCTTCATGGCCCTGCTCGAGGGCTACGCGGAGCACGTGATGGACGCGGTCGGCGCCGACCTGCTCGAGGACCTGCCGGCGATGCGCTCGGCACTCGAGCGCAGGCGGCGCGAGAAGACCGGCTTCCTGCGTGTGCTCGAGCGGCTGATCGGGATGGACCTGAAGATGCGTCAGTACGAGCAGGGCAAGGCGTTCTGCGACGCCGTGGTCGAGCTCGGCGGCATCGAGGCGCTCAACCGCGCCTGGTCGGGACCCGAAGCGCTGCCGACGATGGGCGAGCTCGACGACGCGCTGGCCTGGCTGGCGCGCACCGAGCGGCTGGGGCTCGGGCCGCGCACCGCCTGACGCGGGCCGGCGGCGCCGCTTGACGAGCTCCTCGGGCCGCTGCATGGCAGGAAGGAACGTGCGTTCGGGCGTTCTCGCCGGTGTAACGGTTGGTGGGCCGCGGTTTACGTACATATGTTCGAGGGGTACGCTTCACGCAGGCACCTGAGAACAGACATTCGTTCCTGCCACCGAGAGAGGGGCTGAAACGCCACTATGGCCGAGACCTCCAGCACCAGCACCAGCACCACCCGCACGACGAAGACCTCCACCGCCCGCAAGCCGGCTCGTTCCTCGAGCTCGACGCGCAGCTCGGGCACGCGAGCCAAGTCGACGCGCGCGCGGGCCGCTTCGCGCAGCACGTCGACGCGCGGCAGCGGTTCGACGCGCGGCACCGGCTCGACGAGCAGCACCGGCTCGACGCGCAGCACATCGCGACCCACGTCGTCCCGCCGCACGGCCGCCAAGTCGCCGAGCACGTCGACGGGCCGCCGCGCCCGCACGACCGCGAAGAACCAGACGGCGACGGCCGCTCAGGCCAACGCCCGAGCCGCCCGTACGACGGCCAAGCAGGGCCGCAACATCGCCGAGCGCGCCGCGCTCGTGTACGTCGGCGCCGGCTACGAGGCGCGTGACCGGGTCGTCGGCATCGCCGGCGAGCTCGTCAACCGCTACGGCTCGCGCACGGCCGTCGAGAAGGAGCTCAAGCGCTCCCGCCGGGACGTCGAGTCCGATCTGAAGAAGTTCGAGCGTCGCGGCAACACCGCCCGCACCCAGCTCGAGCGCGACGTCCGCAAGGCGCGCACCCGCCTGGAGCGCCAGCTGCGCACGCGCCGGCGCGACGCCGAGCGCGTCCTGCGTCGCAACCGCAACGCCGTCGAGCGCGAGGCCAGGACGGCCGAGCGTCAGGCCGCGCGCCGTCGCAACGTCGTGACCGACCGCCTCGCGACCGTCTCCGGACGCGTCGAGGACGCGGTGCAGATCGGCGTCGCCACGAGCGGTCGCGTCGCCGCCGTCGCCAAGGATCGCGTCAGCGCCCTGGCGTAGCAGCTGCACTTCCCCCGCTCGCCGGCCGGAGAGGACGGCGGGCGGGAACGCCTGCCGGCCTCATATCCCGCCGGCGGGATCCGCCGGCGCCGTATCCGGCCGGCGGATGCAGCACCCTCTCCTCCCTCAACCGTCGGCCCGCCTTGTGCGGGCCGTCGGTCTTTAATGACCGCGTGCTCCACCACCCCCTCAGCGAGGGCATCGTGCTGCGGCTGCCGGAGGAGAGCGACGCCGACGCGCTCGCCGCGCTGATCGCGGCGAACCGGCCCTACCTCGCGCGCTGGATGCCGTGGGCGGCCGGCAACGATCGTGATGGCACGCTCGCCTTCATCCGCTCGGCGCGCCGCCAGGTCGCCGACAACGACGGGTTCCAGACGGTGATCGAGCGCGACGACCGCCCGATCGGCGTGGTCGGCTTCCACGGCGTCGACTGGCCGCACCGCAGCACGAGCATCGGCTACTGGCTCGCCCAGGACGAGCAGGGCCACGGGACCATGACCCGGGCCGTCCGTGCCCTCGTCGACCATGCGATCGGCGCCTGGCGGATCAACCGCATCGAGATCCGCGCCGGGGTCGACAACCTCCCGAGCCGGCGGATCCCGGAGCGGCTCGGGTTCCGCGAGGAAGGGCGCCTGCTGCAGGTCGAGCGGGTCGGCGACCGCTGGGTCGACGAGGTCCTCTACGCGATGCTCGCCGCCGACTGGCGCGCTCAGCCCTCGCCGTCGTAGTAGCCGACGCCGCTCGAGCGCCGGACCATCAGGTCGTCGTCCGGGTTGCCGGTCCAGATCCCGATCTTGTCCGAGTCGGGGTAGACCGTCGCGGTCGGGACGATGACGTCCGAGAACATCAGCAGGCGCACCGTGGCGTCCGTGTCGTTGCGCAGCTGGTGCGCGCCCCGGGCGCCCTTGGGGAAGAAGACGACGTCCCACTCCGCCAGCGCGTGCTCACCCTCGGGATCGCGCAGCGTCGGGCGCCCGGCGAGCACGAGCACCCACTCCTCCTCGCCGATCTCGTAGTGGTAGGGGCACAGCGCCTCCCCCGGCGGGAGCTCGTAGACGCTGATCCCGGTCGAGGTCGCCGCGAGCTCGCCGCCGAGGCGGTGCAGGCCGCCGCGGAAGCCGTCGATGTCCTCAGGGTCATAGCGGAAGGCCGGCGCGGCGATGTTGACGCGATGCATCGCCCAACCTTCGCATCCACGCTGCCACAATGAGGGCATGCCCACGCAGGAGACCATCCTCGAGGCGCTGAAGGTCGTCATCGACCCCGAGCTGCGGCGCGACATCGTCGAGCTCGGCATGGTCCGCTCCATCGACGTCAAGGACGGCGGACTTGTCGACGTGACGGTGTCGCTGACGACCCCAGGCTGCCCGATCAAGAACCACTTCCAGACCGGTGTCGCCTCCGCCGTGCGCGGGGTTGACGGAGTGACGGCCGTCAACGTCGGCTTCGACGTGCTGAGCGACGCCGAGAAGAGCGGCCTGCAGCGCAAGCTCGGCCGTCCCGGCGGGCTCCCCGAGGGCGCGCTCGCCGAGGTCGCCAACGTGATCTGCGTCGGCTCCGGCAAGGGCGGTGTCGGCAAGTCGTCGCTGACCGTCAACCTCGCGGCGGCGCTCTCGGCCGAGGGCAAGCGCGTGGGCGTGCTCGATGCGGACGTTTGGGGCTACTCGGTCCCACGCATGCTCGGGCTCGGCGGCCAGCGCCCGAAGGTCTCCGATCAGCGCAAGATCCTGCCGCTCGAGGCGCACGGACTGAAGGTCATGTCGATCGGGTTCTTCATCAAGGAGGACGAGGCGGTCGTCTGGCGCGGGCCGATGCTCCACAAGGCCCTCACCCAGTTCCTCGAGGATGTGAGCTGGGGGACGCTCGACTACCTGCTGATCGACCTGCCACCGGGCACCGGCGACGTCTCCATGACGCTCGCGCAGCTGCTGCCGCAGGCGCAGTTTCTGATCGTCACCACGCCTCAGGACACCGCGCAGAAGGTCGCGCGGCGCTCCGCGGAGATGGCCGACAAGGTCAAGCTCGAGATCGCGGGCGTGATCGAGAACATGGCCGGCTTCACGACGCCCGCCGGCGAGCGCTTCCCGATCTTCGGCGAGGGCGGCGGCCAGTCGCTGGCCGACGAGCTCGACGTACCGCTGCTCGCCTCGGTGCCGCTGACGATGCCGCTGCGCGCGCAGAGCGATGCCGGCGTGCCGCTGACGGTCGTCGACCCGGACGATCCGGCCGCCCAGGCGGTGCGTCAGGCCGCCCGCGGCATCGTTGCCATGACGCCGGTGTCGCTGCCGGTCATGCAGTCGATCCAGTCGGCGCCACCGGCTCCGCCGGCCGCGCCGCAGCCGGTCGGGATGTCGCTGCCGATGGCGGGTTAGCAACCCCGCCGAGGGGTCCGGGATTTGCCTCTCGCCCTCCGATCATCGCCGGCGGGCCGTGCCGGGCGCGGCCCGCGCCATCAGGCTCGCCGGCGCTGATCTCCGTGCGACGCTACTTTCCCGCGAAGTACTCCGCGTTGACCTGCTGGAAGCGCGCCCACTCGTCGGGGAGCTGGTCCTCTGCGAAGCATGCGTCCACCGGGCACGCCTCGACGCAGGCGTCGCAGTCGATGCACTCCTCCGGATCGATGAAGAGCTGCTCGACCTTGTCGTAGTCGGGCTCGTCCGGAGTGGGGTGGATGCAATCGACCGGGCAGACCTCCACGCAGGAGTTGTCCTTGGTGCCGACGCAGGGTTCAGCGATCACATAGGCCATGGGTTCAGGGTGTCCTTGGTGCTCGTGAGCAGGGAGCGAGCCGAGATTCTAGGCTGCCGGGCGTGCTGCTGCTGACGGGCGCCACGGGACTGCTCGGATCCGCCGTGCTGCGGCGCCTGCTCGCGGCCGGGGTCGACGTGCGCTGCCTCGTGCGCGATCCACGGCGCCTGGGCGATCAGCGCGTGCGCGTTCAGCTCGCGATCGGCGACCTCGCGGAGCCGGCCTCCTACCGGCGGGCGCTCCGCGGAGTCGACACCGTCGTGCACCTTGCCGGCACGGCCCGCGATCAGGGGGCCGGCAGCATCGAGGAGGTCGACGGGCTCGCCGTCTGGCGGCTGGCCCGCGCGGCTGAGCGCGCCGGCGTGCGGCGGATGCTCTGGACCATGCGGCTCGGGGCGACGCCGTACCACCCCGCGCGCGTCCAGCGGGCCGAGGCGCTCGCCGCGCGCGCGCTCGCGGGCGCCGGCCTGGAGTTGACCACGCTCGCCTGCTCGTTGATCTACGGGCCGGGCGACCGGCGCGCCGCGCGGCTCGACCGGCTCGCGCTGCTGCCCGCCGTCCCGATCGCCGGCAGCGGCGCCGCGCGCGTGCAGCCGCTCTGGGTCGAGGATGCCGCCGCCTGCGTCGTCGCCGCGCTCGACCGGCCTCCCGGGCGCCACGAGCTCGCCGGACCCGACGTGCTGACCGAGCGCGAGGTCGTCGAGCTCGCGCTGCGCGCGCGCGGGCACCGCCGCCGGCTCGTGCCCGTCCCGCTCGCGCTCCTGCGACCGCTGCTGCGCGCCTACGAGGCCGCCGTGGGGCCGGCGGCGCTGGTCACGTGGGAGGAGGTCCTCGGCCTCGCCGTGCCGATGGTCTCGGAGCGCGGGACGGCCGATGTGGAGGCACTCGGCGTCCGTCCGCGGCGCATGCGCGACGCCTACCCGCGCAGCTAGCCGGCCGCCCTCATGGCGGTGTCCGGACCGCCGCGCGCGGTCTCGATCTGCTGGGCGACCTGAAGCAGCGTGTCCTCGCCCAGCGGCTTGGCCACGAGCTGGACCGCCGAGGGCAGGCCGTCCGGTCCGAGCCCCATCGGCAGCGCGATCGCCGGCTGCCCGGTCACGTTGAAGAGCGCCGCGTACGGGGTGAAGCGACCGGAGCGTGCGAGGTCCTCCAGCGGCCGCTCACCGAGGCCGTTGCACTCGCCGGCGCGCAGCGGGCGCTCCGCCAGCGCCGGCGTGAGCAGCACGTCGTAGCGGGCGAAGAAGGCGACCAACCCGCGCGCGAGCGCCTGCAGCTGGGCGACCGCCGCCAGGTAGCCGACGGAGTCCAGCCCGTGCGCGAGCTCGGCGACCGCGCGTGACAGCGGCTCGATCTCGTCCTCGCCGGCCGGCCGGCCGGCGAGCAGCTCGCCGTAGCTGATCTGCAACGCGATCGCCGGCCCGAATGCGTTGATGAAGAGCTCGAGCGTGGACGGCCCGGGCAGCGACGGGGCCGCCTCCTCGACGTGGTGGCCGAGCGTGGACAGCAGCGCTGCGGCCTCCTCCATCGCGCGCAGGCACTCCGGGTCGACGGGCACCTGGAGCGAATTGGCCGCGCTGACGGCGACTCGCAGGCGCCCCGGAGCGCGACGCACGGACGTCGCGTACGGCTCGGCCGGGCGCGGCGCCCAGGTCGCGTCGCCGACCTCGTAGCCGGCCAGCACGTCGAGCAGCTGCGCCGTCTCCGCCACCGAACGCGTGAGCACGCCGTCGGAGGCGAGGAATGACTCGCCGAGGTCGGGTCCGCGCGAGACGCGCCCGCGGCTGGGCTTGAGGCCGACGAGCCCGCAGCAGGCCGCCGGGATGCGGAGCGAGCCGCCGCCGTCGTTGCCATGCGCGACCGGCAGCATCCCGGAGGCGACCGCGGCGGCCGAGCCGCCGGAGGACCCGCCCGGCGTCCGCTCGTGGTCGAACGGGTTGCGGGTCGGGCCCGTGTGGCGCGGCTCGGTGGTCGGCAGGATCCCGAACTCCGGCATGTTGGTCGTGCCGACGACGACGAAGCCGGCCTCGCGCAGCCGGTGCACGAGGTAGGCGGAGTGGTCGGGCCGGTGACCGGCGAGGAAGCGCGAGCCGAAGTTCATGCACAGCCCCTCCACCGGGACGTTGGCCTTGACGGCGATCGGCACGCCTGCGAACGGGCGCTCGTCGCCAGGCTCGATCTCCGCGGCCGCCGCCATCGCGCGCTCGCCGTCGACCTCGACGAACGCGTTGATGGCCGGGTCGAGCGCCGCGATGCGCTCGAGCGCCGCGCCCACGGACTCGCGTGCCGACATCTCTCCACCGCGGACCAGCGCGGCGAGCTCGGCGACGGGTCTCGTCATGAGGTCGTGCGCGCTCATGGCCCTTGGACAGCGGACCATACGCCTTGCGGATGAACGGCACAGCCCTGCCGGCGCGCGTAACCTCTTGAAGAGGTATCTTCAGGTTATGCCAGTCGATCTGCCAGAGGGCGCCTTCGAGCCGGGGCCGGCATGGTGGTACTGGCTCGCCGGCCGTCCGGCGCTCGACCTCGTCAACACCCGGCGGGAGCGCTGGCGCCGCGACGCCGACTGCCTCACGAGCGCGGGCGACGTCGTCGGCTGGCTCGTGCGCGCGGGCCTACTGGCCGGGCCCGCGCCCGCCCCGCCCGGCCTGCTGGGCGCGACGCGCGAGCTGCGCGAGGCGATCGACGCCGCCGCGTGCGCCTGCGTCCGGGGAACCGCCCCCGAGGCCGTCACGCTGGCGCTGATCGACGAGTGGCTCGCCTACGCGGGCGGTCGCCCGCAGCTGCGCCCGGGTCCAGACGGCCTGCCGGTGCTCGGCGAGCGCGCCGCGAGCGACTCGCCGCGACGCGCGCTGGGAATGGTCGCGCTCGACGCCGCGCAGATGCTCGGCACGCCCGCCGAGCGCGGGCGCATCCGCATCTGCGTCTCGGAGACCTGCTCGGCGCGCTTCTACGACCGTTCGCCGGCCGGCCGCCGCCGCTGGTGCTCGATGGATCTATGCGGCAACGTCGAGAAGGCCCGGCGCCACCGCGCCCGCAGCGTGGCCGGAAGACCCGAAAGGAACCTATGAGCGAAGTCCAGTCCGGGCTCGAGGGCGTCGTCGCCTTCGCGACCGAGATCGCCGAGCCCGACCGCGAGGGCGGCTCGCTGCGCTACCGCGGCGTCGACATCGAGGAGCTCGTCGGCACCGTGCCGTTCGAGCAGGTCTGGGGCCTGCTCGTCGACGGCAGCCTCGAGCCGGGTCTGCCGCCGGCAGAGCCGCACCCGCTCGCCGTGCGCTCGGGCGATCCGCGCGTCGACGTCCAGGCAGCGCTGGCGATGCTCGGAGCCGAGTGGGGGTTCGAGGCTCTGATCGATACCTCCGACGAGGAGGCGCGGGACGAGCTCGCGCGCGCCTCGGTGATGGCGCTCTCGTTCGTCGCGCAGTCGGCCCGCGGGATCGGCCGGCCGCCCGTGCCGCAGCGGGTCGTCGAC
>JAXDHR010000077.1:0-33212 GCA_034664425.1 Solirubrobacteraceae bacterium | reverse complement strand
GAGCTGGCCAAGGCGCTCTCGCGCTACCTCGGCCGCGAGCTCGTGCGCCTGCAGTGCTACGAGGGCCTCGACGAGGCGAAGGCGCTGTACGAGTGGAACTACCGCAAGCAGCTCCTGCGGATCCAGGCGGAGGGCACTGGTACGGCGTGGGACGCCGTTCACGACGACATCTTCGGCAGCGAGTTCCTGCTCGCCCGGCCGCTGATGCGCGCGATCGCCTCCGAGGAGCCGGTCGTGCTCCTGATCGACGAGATCGACAAGACCGACCAGGAGTTCGAGGCGATGCTGCTCGAACTGCTCTCGGACTTCCAGATCACGATCCCCGAGCTCGGCCGCGTCGAGGCGCGCACGCACCCCGTGGTGGTGCTCACCTCCAACAACACGCGCGAGCTGACCGAGGCGCTCAAGCGCCGCTGCCTGTACCTGTGGCTCGACTACCCGCCGACCGACCAGGAGCTGCAGATCGTGCGCATGCACGCGCCCGAGCTGCCCGAGTCCGTCGCCCTCCGGCTCGTCGAGGTGATCGCGATGGTGCGCGAGCTCGACCTCAAGAAGCCGCCCTCGATCGCCGAGTCGATCGACTGGGCGCGCGCGCTGCTGCTGCTCGGCGCGGACGACCTCACCCCCGAGGTGTTCGCCCAGACGTTGTCGATCATCGTCAAGCACCGCACCGACCTCGACACGGTGGCGGAGCGGGTCGGCGTCAAGCTCGCCAAGACGCCCGCCGGCCTGCGGTGAGCCCCGCGGCCGGCTTCGACGCGCGGGTCGTCGAGTTCGGCGAGGCCCTGCGCGCCGAGGGCGTGGCGATCGGGACGTCCGAGCTCAACGACGCGTTCGGCGCGCTCGCCGCCGTGCCGTGGACGCAGCAGGCATCCTTCCGAGCCGCGCTCGCCGCGACGCTCGCCAAGTCGCCCGAGGACCGGCGGGTGTTCGATCTCGTCTTCGACCGCCACTTCTTCCGCGCCGCCGAGGAGGGCGCGCTGCGTCGCGGCGTCCGCGAGGGCGGCGGCGAGGACGCCGAGGGCGATCCGCAGGCCGCCGCCGACGGCGAGCGCATCGACCTCGACAACCTGCGCGAGCAGGTCATGCGCGCGATCCGTGCGGGCGACCAGGCGGCCATGCGCGATCTCGCCCGGCTGGCGATCGCCGCGCTCGGCCGCCGCGGCGAGGGCTCCGGCGTGCTCGGGGTCGACGTCCAGCGCATCCGCCGCGCGCTCGGGCTCCGTTCCGAGCCGTCGACGCAGCCGCGCGAGGACCAGCCCGGCGAGCCGGCCGAGCCGCCGCTCACCCGAGACCAGATCCGTGCCTTCGAGCAGTTCCTCCGCCGCGAGCTCGAGCGCGGCCAGATCGAGCGTACGCAGCAGCTGCCGCCCGCCCGCCCGCTGAACGAGCTCGATCGCGCGCTGCCCAGCGGGCCGCTGCAGGACCTGGCCGCCGTCCATCGCGTCGTCGCCCAGCTCAAGCGGCGCCTCGCCACGCAGGGCCACGAGGTCAAGGGCCGCCGCCGGCGCGCGCACGTCGATGTCCGCCGCACGATGCGGGCGTCGCTGCAGACGGGCGGCGTGCCCGTCGAGCTGAAGTTCCGCCCCCAGCGTCCCCGCCGGCCCGAGCTCTACGTCCTCTGCGACGTCTCGACGAGCGTGACCTCGGCGTCCGTGTTCTTCCTCTCGGTCATGCACGCGCTCCACGACACCTTCCGCAAGATGCGCTCCTTCGTGTTCGTCGAGCGGATCTCCGAGGTGACCGACGTCTTCGCGCGCGAACGGCGCTTCTCGGCCGTCTCGGATGCGATCTCCAAGGACGCCGGGGTCGCCGACGTCTCGGGCTACACAGACTACGGCCGCGTCTGGCGCGAGTTCCTCGCGCTCGTCGAGGACGACCTGCACCCGCGCGCGACGGTGATCGTGCTCGGCGACGCCCGCACGAACGGACGCGATCCGCGCGCGGACGTGTTCGCCCGCGTCGCCGCGCGCGCCGGGCGCACGTTCTGGCTGAACCCCGAGCCGCGGCTGTACTGGAACTACGGCGACTCGGTGATCGACGCCTACGCCGCCTTCTGCGAGGCCTATGAGTGCTGGACGACCAAGCAGCTCGAGGACTTCGTGAAGGCGCTCACCCGCCCGAATCCGTGATCACGCGGATCCCGGCCAGGCCGGCGAGCGCGGGCGCGAGCGCCATCAGGTCCGGCCACGCGAGCGAGCAGCCCTTGAGGCCGGCGATGCCGCGCAGGTCCTCGTAGGTCCCGTCGCGCAGCTCGGTGCGCGAGCAGTTCGCGTCGGCGACGATCGCCCCCGACAGGTCGCAGCCGGCGAGCCGGACGTCGTGCAGGCGCGCCTCCATCAGATCGGACTCGCGCAGGTCGCAGCGCTCGAAGCTGACGCGCTCCAAGCGAGTCGCCGCCAGCGACACGAGATCCATGCGGCAGTCGCGGAAGGTGACGTCCTGCAGGCGGGCGCCGGCCAGGTCAGCGCCAGTGAGGCGGCTGCCGGCCACGACGACCCGCACCCACGACGCCTCCCGCGCCTCGAGGCCGGCGAGGTCGCAGCGCTCGAGCCGGCAGTCGAGCAGCGAGAAGCGCTCGATGGGCTGCTCGCCGATGCGCTGATCGCGCACCAGCGTGTCCTCGAGCCCGAAGGCGAGCTCGTGCGCGTCGACCTCGCGCGGCCGCGTCTCCGGGGCCAGGCGCGCGACGAACGGCTCCCTGGCGACGGTCACCCCTGCTCCTCCCCACGGCGGACGCGGAACGTCTTGACCGGCGCCGACAGGCCCCTGATCTTCTTCGGGCCGGCCGATGACCAGCTCCAGCCCTGCTCGCCGACGCGGTCGCGAACCTCGCTCGTGGCGAGCACCGATGCAGGGCGAGCGCGGGCGGTGAGCCGGCTCGCGAGGTTCACCGGCGCGCCGTACCAGTCGCCCCAGCGGTTGACGGCGGGACCGAACGCGATGCCGGCGCGCAGCGGCGGGAAGCTGTCATCGGCGCATATCCTGTCCACCAGCCGCACGACGGTGTCGACCATCCGCTCGGCGTCGGGGGAGACGAGCATCACCGCGTCGCCGATCTGCTTGACGAACCGGACGGGATGCTCGACGAGCTCGCCGGTCAGCTCGCCCAGGCGCCCGGCGACCCCGGAGAGCTCCTCGAGCGGCGCGCTCTCCCCCAGGCTCGTGAAGCCGACGAGGTCCGCGAAGGCGACCGCGGTGTCCTGCGTGTCGTCGAGGCGGCCCGAGGCGAGCTGCTCGCGCGTGACCGCGTCCTCGCGCAAGCCCTGCAGCAGGTGCAGGCGGAAGACGTGCTCCATCCACGGACCGACGAGCGGTAGCAGCTCACGCCCGACGGTCTCGTAGCGGCGCGCGAGGTCGCGCTCGTCGATGCCGGGCTCGAGGAAGGCGCGCGCGGCCATCGAGCGCGTCGCCTCCGCGTAGCGTGCGAGGCCCTGGCCGAGGATGCGCGTGACCTCGATCGACTCCTCGTCGGGGAAGACCTCGCGGTAGCGCGTGCCGAGGCGCGCCGCCTCGAGATCCTCGTCCCCGTAGGCGACCGCGTCCGGGTCGGGCGTAGCGAGCCCGAGCGCGCGCCGGGTGGCGAGGAAGAACTCGAGGCCCAGCCCCGCCTTCGAGGCCAGTTCCCGCGCGCTGTAGCGCGCCTCGGAGCTGAGAATGCGCTCGGCGGGCAGCAGCGCCAGCCGGTCCTCTTCGACGGCGGCGCGCAGCTCATCGAGCCCGACGCCCTCCTCGTGCAGCTCGTCGAGCAGCCGAACCCGCGCGGCGCGGGCGTCTTCGCCGTCGACCCCTTCGAGCAGCCCTTCCGCTTCCCAATCCATGTCGGGGCGGGACGCTACCCGCACGCGACGCCGAGATGCGCGCCGGCGGCGACGCCGACGGCGATATGGACCCCCCTGGCGAAGCACGCGGCGCTGACGCCACTCGACATCGACTGATGCGCCCGATCCATACGGCGCGAAGACGTACGCCGACGTCAGCACGAATGCGACGACTTGGCGGAGTCATCCCACGGGTGCCGCGGACGTGAGCGCTCGTAGCGCCGCCCAGCATTTGGCCCTAGTACGCTGTTCTTGGCTGTGAAACAGGGGTGCTCGCGGATGCGGGCTGAGATAGGGCTGAGGAACGACCGCCCTGACCCTTCGAACCTGTGGGGTAATGCCCGCGGAGGGAGCGCATGGAGACGGACGTCGAGGCTCCCGGCTTGGAGCCTCGAGACGCTGCAGAGCAGGAGCGGGCCGGTGTCGAGGTCGCGGGGGTCGCGAAGGCCTTCGGGGACGTCCGGGCGCTCGCGGGCGTGTCGCTGCGCATCCGTGGCGCCACCACGGTCGCGGTCGTCGGCCCGAGCGGGTGCGGCAAGACGACGCTGCTCGAGCTCGTCTGCGGCCTGCAGCGGCCCGACGCCGGCACCGTCGCCGCGCCGCCCGCGGCGCTGATGCCCCAGCGCGACGCGCTGCTCCCGTGGCTCTCGGCGCTCGACAACGCCGCGCTCGCGATGCGGCTCGCGGGCACGAGCCGCGGCGAGGCGCGCCGCGCGGCCCACGCCCACTTCACCCACTTCGGGCTGGAGGGCTTCGAGCGCACGCGCCCGCGCGAGCTGAGCGGCGGGATGCGCCAGCGCGTCGCCTTCATCCGCACGCTGCTGGCCGGCCGCGAGCTGCTGTGCCTCGACGAGCCGTTCGGCGCGCTGGACGCGCTCACGCGCCAGCGCATGCAGACCTGGCTCGCGAACGCGCTGGCCGAACAGCCGCGCACGGTGCTGCTCGTCACCCACGACGTCGAGGAGGCCGTGCTGCTGGCCGACCGCATCGTGCTGCTCTCCGCTCGACCGGGACGCGTCGTCGCCGAGCTCGACGTCGCGATCGAGCGCCCCCGCCGCCGCGCCGATCCCGCGGTGCAGGCGCTGCGCGAGCACGCGCTGGCGACCCTCGAGGACGGGTCGCGCTGATGGCCGCCGCCCTCGTCGTCCTCGCCCTGCTCGGCGTCTGGGAGGCGGTTTCGCTCGCCCACGTCGTCGACCCGCTGCTGCTCCCCGCGCCGACCGACGTCGCGCGGACGCTGTGGGAGGACCGCTCCCTGCTCGCGCCCGACCTCGCGACGACGACATGGGAGGTCCTGATCGGTCTGCTCGCGGCGATCGCCGGTGGTGCCGCGATCGCGCTGGCCATGCACCTCTCGCCGCTCGCGCGCCGCGCGCTGCGGCCGCTCGTGATCGGGTCGCAGGCCGTGCCGGTCCCGGTGATCGCGCCGCTGATCATCCTGGCGCTCGGCTTCGGCCTCGCGCCGAAGGTGCTGCTCGTCGCGCTCGTCTGCTTCTTCCCCGTCACGATCAACCTCTACGACGGCCTGCGCGACGCCGACCCGGACGCTCGCCGCCTGCTGCGCTCGCTCGACGCCACCCGCTGGCAGACGCTGCGCGTGCTTGAGGCGCCCGCCGCGCTGCCCGCCGCCTTCACCGGCGTGCGCGTCGCCGCCGCGGTCGCCGTGATCGGCGCCGTCTTCGCCGAGTGGTCGGGCTCGGACGCCGGCCTCGGCCACGCCGTGCTGACCGCCAACGGCCAGCTCGAGACGGCACGCGCGTTCGCCGCCACCGCCCTCCTCTTCGCCCTCGCCGTGGTGCTCTACGGCGCCGTCGCGCTGCTCGAGCGGCGCGTCGTGACCTGGACTGCACGCACCGAACCCGGAGGATCATGATCCGCTTCGCCCGCCCTCTACCGGCGCTTGCCCTCGTCGCCGCCGCGCTGCTCGCCGGCTGTGGCGAGAAGGCCGAGCCCGGCCTCGGGACGACGTCCGCCGGCCACCACGACGCGCTGCGCGTGATGCTCGACTATTTGCCCAACGCCGACCATGCCGGCCTGTTCGCGGCCAAGGCGAGGGGCGACTACGGCCGCGCCGGGCTCGACGTGACGCTGCAGACCCCGCCGGACCCGGCCGCGCCGCTCAAGCTGCTGCAGGCCGGCCGCGTCGACCTGGCGATCTCCTACGAGCCCGAGCTGCTGCTGGCCCGCGACAAGGGCGCCACCGACCTCGTCGCCGTCGCCGCGCTGGTGCAGAAGCCGCTGACCTCGCTGATGTCGATCGGCAAGCAGCCGATCCGCAGCGCGTCGCAGCTGCGTGGCAAGCGCGTCGGCACGGCCGGGATCCCGTACCAGTCGGCCTACCTGAAGACGATCGCCAAGCGGGCCAACGTCGATCCGTCGTCGATCCGGGAGACCGACGTCGGCTTCAACCTGGTACCGGCGATGCTCTCGGGCAAGGTCGACGCGACGCTCGGGGCCTACTGGAACTACGAGGCGATCGACCTGCAGCGCCGCGGCCGCTCGCCTGTCGCGCTGCGCATGGACCAGCTCGGCGTGCCGACCTACGCCGAGCTCGTGATCGTGGCCCGCAAGCAGGAGCTCGACGAGGCCGGCGCGTCGCGCGTCCGGCGCTTCCTGCAGGCCACCGCGACGGGCTATCGGACGGTGCGCAGCGACCCGCAGGCCGGCGTCGACGCGCTGGTCAAGGCCAACCCGGATCTCGACCCGGGGCTCCAGCTGGCTTCCATCAAGGCGACGAACCCGATCTTCTTCCCGGTTTCCAAGCGCCTGCCGTGGGGCTACCAGAACCGCTCGGCCTGGGACCGCTACGCGCTCTGGATGAAGCGCAATGGGCTGATTGCAGGACAGCCGAATGGCGGCTCAGCGATCACCACCGAGTTCCTGCCGGGGCAGCAGCTCGATCCGGGACCGTCGGGGCTGGACGCGCCCGGGACGGGATGAGCCCGCGGGCGGCCGCCCAGCGCAGGTACTCGCCGGCGAGCCCGCGCCACTCGCCGTAGGGCTCGAAGAACTCGCGCACGTCGGGCTCCTCGGCGCGGGCGCGCGGGTTGCCGGTGCGGATGCGCCCGACGAGCTTGATGAAGCCGAGGTCGCCCGCGGCGACGACGTCCATGCGGCCCTGGCCGTAGAGGGCGAGGATCTCGACCGTCCAGGGACCGATCTCGGGGATCGCCAGCAGCCGGCGGACGTCGTGACCGTCGAGGTCGATGCGGCCCGCGGCGACCTCGCTCGCGCACCGGCGCAGCGCCAGCGCGCGCTTCGGCGCGAGGTCCAGCGAGGCCAGCCACGCGGGCGCCTGGGCGGCGACGAGTGCCGGCGCGGGCGCGTCGCGCAGGCCCGAGTGCGGGCAGCGCCCGCCCAGCCGCGCGATCAGCCGGCGCTGGATCGCGACGGCGCGCTCGAACTCGATCAGCTGCTCGGTGATCGCGGCGACGAGCGCCTCCCACGGACGGCACGTGCGGCGCACGCGCAGATGGGGGTTGGCGAGCACCGCACGGCCGATCACCGGGTCGTCGCGGAAGCGATCGTGGAAGGGCCGAAGGTCGTCGTCGACGCCCGTGGCGAAGCGCAGTCGGTCGATCCCCTCGGCCGCCGCGTGCGGGCAGGCGGAGCGGGCGGCGAAGAGCACGCGGTCGCCGGCCGGCTGCACCGCCGCGACGAGTACGGGCTCATCGCCGATGTGCAGCCACCGCTGCAGCGACGCGCCCCGTCGGCGCAGCAGGCCGTTGGCCGAACCCCCGCCCAGCCGGAACGGCCACGGCGGCCGCACCTCGCAGCGCAGGTCGATCGGCGCGTCAGCCCACGGGGACGCCGCGGGCGCGCTCAATCGCGGCGCAGCAGGTGGACGTCGACCAGGAACGAGTTCGAGGTCACGATCTCACCCAGGCTCGCGCCACCGCGGCGCCGCTTGCGGCTGACCCGGCGCGCCCGGCGGCGGGTCACCACCGCGGCCGTCGCGGCGCCCGCGACGAAGGTCGTCGCGGCGAGCGCGACGGCCTGGCGGGCGGGGACCGCTCCCGGTGGGAGCGTCTGCAGCTCGGCCGGCGCGGCGACGACCGGCAGGCCGTCGACCTCCTCGCCGTCGAGCGCGTCGTCGATGTGTGATGGGTCCGTCACGAGTCCTGCAGCATGGCCGTCGGCCCGGACGGGACGGCTCAGCTGACCTCGTCGCGCGACCGCGGCACGGTGCGGAAGATGATGTCCCAGTACGGGGCGCTGATGCCGAAGCCGCGCTCGTCGTCCTGGAAGTGGTGGCGCATGTGCAGCTCGCGCAGGCGCTTGCCGAGCCCCGACTTCGGAGTGTGGTGATGCAGCGCGTAGTGCATCTCGTCGTAGATCACGTATCCGACGAAGAAGCCCCCCACGACGGCGGGCGCATGGACCGGCCCGACGATCAGCCACAGGAGCCCGATCACCACGAGCGCCAGCGGGACGCTCGCCGCGGGCGGCATCACCAGCCGCAGGGGATCGTTGGGGTGGTCGTGGTGGACGCCGTGGATCATCCAGTGCAGGCGCGCGCCGAGCCCGTCCTCGGGCTCGAAGTGGAACACGAGCCGGTGCAGCCAGTACTCGAACAGCGTCCAGAGCACGTAGCCGGTGACCGCGAGCCCGAACGTGTCCCACCCGTCGTCGCGGTCGACGGCCGTGACCAGCATGACCACGATCAGCGGGACGTAGATGAGCAGCGGCACCGCCGGGTGCACGCGAGTGAAGCGGTCGAGCAACCTCGACTCGAACATCGGGGGCGAGGACTTCAGGTATTCCGTGCGCCGCATGCCCATACCGTATACCGCGGATCGCCCTGAATCGAGCGGCTCGCTGCGGTCAGATCGCGCGTTCGTACATGCGGTGGGTACGCACGATCCGCCCGCCCATCGCCTCGAGCGCCTTGTTCATGTTGCGGTTGCTCTCGAGGATCCAGCCCGCCTCGCCCTGGTGCTGGGGGCGGACGGCGGCCGTGTCGAAGTGCTCGACGTAGAGCTTCGCGGCGATCCCGGTGTGCTGGTATTGCGGCTTGACGCCGAGGAAGCCGACCCGCACCCGGTCGATGATCGTGTTGCGCCGCAGGAAGTGGTACCAGCCGAACGGCAGCACGCGGCCCTTCATCCGCTTGAGCACCTGGTTGATGTCGGGAATCGTGATCGCGATCGCCGCGGTGTCGCCGTCGGGCGTCTCGGCAACCATGAACCAGTGCTCGTCGAAGACGAGCTGCAGGTCGAGCGCGTAGGCGTCGAGGTCCTTCTTGTCATAGGGCGTGAAGCCCCAGTTCTCACTCCAGGCGGTGTTGTAGACGTCCGCGAAGCGGTCGAGGTCCTTGCGCAGCGAGCGCCGGCTCATGCGCCGCACCGTGATGCCGTGGCGCTTCTCGACCTCGTCGGCGAGCTTGAAGATGATCGGTAGCACCCGCTCGCGGTCGGAGATGTGCAGGTCCCACGAGTAGAGGTCCATCGCCTTGGTCAGCCCCGCCTCCTCGCAGAGGCGCTGGTAGTACGGCGGGTGCCAGGGCTGGCGGATCATCGGCTCGAGCTCGTGCCCGTCGACGAGCACGCCCGACTCGTCGTTCATCGTGAAGTCCATCGGGCCGACCATGTGGTCACAGCGGTGCTCGCGCAGCCACGCAGCGGCGGCCTGGAGCAGCGGGGGGAGGATCTCCGGGTCCTCCTCGAGCTCGAGGAAGCCGAACATCCCCCAGCGGTTCCCGTGATGGGCGTTGAACGCGTCGTCGTAGTGCGCGCTCAGGCGGCCGACGACGCGCCCGTCGCGACGGGCGAGGAAGAGCTGCGCAGCGCCGTGGTTGAAGAACGCGTTGAGCCGCTTGGAGAGGAAGATCCGCCGCTCGATCCGCAGCGGTGGCACCCACAGCGGGGAAGTAGCATGCACGCGGTACGGGAGCTCGATGAACTCCCTCAGGTCCCGCCGGCCCGAGACGGGACGAACGTCAATCGACACGAGAGCGCACGCTACATGCCGATCGCCATCGACGTCTTCGCGAAGGTCCGCGGACATGAGCGGGCCGCTCAGCTGCAGGCCGCGCGCGACGCGGATCTGCTGCCCTACTTCCGCCGGTTGGAGGGGCCAGCCGGCCCGCTGGTCGAGATGGAGGGCGCCGAGCGGATCATGCTCGGCTCCAACAACTACCTCGGCCTGACCGGCGACCCGCGGGTGATCGAGGGCGCCCGTGACGCACTCGCCCGCTACGGCACCGGGCTGACCGGTTCGCGACTGCTCAACGGCACGATCGACCTGCACCTGGAGCTCGAGGCCGGGATCGCCGCCTGGATGGGGACCGAGGACGCGATCGTCTTCACCACCGGACATCAGGCCAACGTCGGGACGCTGGGCACGATCCTCGAGCCGGGCGACACGGTGATCGCCGACTCGGCGGACCATGCCTCGATCCTCGACGGCTGCCTGCTCTCGCGGGCGAAGTTGCGCCCGTTCCGCCACGGTCGCCTCGACAAGCTCGAGAAGATGCTCGAGCGCGGCTCCGAGGACGGCGGCGGCGTGCTCGTCGTCGTCGACGGCGTCTTCTCGATGGAGGGCGACGTCGCCGACCTGCCGCGGATCGCGGCCCTGGCCCGCGCGCACGGCGCCCGGCTGATGGTCGACGAGGCGCACGGCGCCGGCGTGCTCGGGGCCCGCGGCGCCGGCGCGTCCGAACTGCTCGGCGTCGAGGACGAGGTCGATCTGCGGATGGGCACCTTCTCGAAGAGCCTGGCCTCCTGCGGCGGCTTCATCGCCGGTCCGGCCGAGGTCATCGAGTACCTGCGGATCGCGTCACGGGCGTTCCTGTTCACCGCGTCCGCCGTCCCGGCCGCCGTCGGCGCCGCGCTCGCGGCGCTGCGGATCGTGCGCTCCGACGAGGGCCCCGCGCTGTTCGCCCGCGTGCTCGACAACGCCCGCGCGCTCAACCGCGGGCTCCACGACCTCGGCTTCCGCGTCGTCGAGCCGACGACGCTGCCAAGCGGCGAGGAGGTCGTGACCCCGATCGTCCCGGTCGTCGTGGGGGACGACTGGAAGGCCGTGCTGCTGTGGCGCGCGCTCTACGACGCCGGCGTCTACGTCAACGTCGCGCTGCATCCGGCGGTGCCCCCGGCGGGCGCGCTCCTGCGCACGTCGGTGATGGCGACGCACGACGGCGCGACGCTCGACCGCGCGCTCGAGACCTTCGGTCGCGTCAAGCGCGACTTCGAGGCCGAGCACGGTCCGCTCCCGGCACCGGCCTAGGCGCATCGACCCGGACTAGAGTCGCACGCGCAATAGCGATCGGCGCGAGCGCGTGCAAGTGATCGGCGTAGGACATCCGTTGAGTGATGTCAGCTCGCAGCTTTTGGCTCTAGACCGGCGTTCCCGAGCGGCGGAAAAATCACCCGCTGTTTGCGAATGCCGAGGGTGGTTGAGCGTTGCTGGAACGGGTCGGGCGTGACTAGCCTGCGTCCTCGGTCGAGCGCTTGTCGCACGACGGGAGCTGAGGAGCGAATGCAGAAGTCGGGCCCGTAGGGGCGGCCGGAGAGGGCCGGTCGCCATGCCCCAGCCTGCGGTCCCCTGCCGTCGTGCGCCCACGCCCGGCCGGCTTGAATCTGCAAACGAAGACGGTCACCACGACGGTGGTCAGTACCGGGGAGGTTTTTCACTTTGAGCGCAACCGCGACAGCCCCTGCGCCGCAGCACCTGCGGGCTCTCGCCCAGGCGAATCGCGTACGACTGGCTCGTGCCGAGCTCAAGCGGCAGGTGGCCGAGGACGAGATCAGCGTCGCCGATGTCGTGCTGTCCTGCCCGTGGGAGGCGGAGAGCATGGCCATCGCCGACCTGCTGATGAGCCAGCATCGCTGGGGCCGCACCCGCTGCCGTCGCTTCCTGGCGGCGCTGCCGATGACCGAGACGAAGACGATCGGCTCGATGACCGATCGCCAGCGGCGCGCGCTCGCCGCGATGCTCGGCGGTGATCCGCAGGAAGCGGAGCTCAGCGCGCGCTGACGTGTACCGGCCTAGGGCCGTGTTCATGTAGCCCTTGGGGTCACAGCGTGACGGGCGTTCGGGCTGGACGCCCGTCACGCTGTCCAGGGCGCGGGCGAGCAGGACCCGCTCGCCCCGCGCCACCTCGATCGTCGTGCGCACCGGCGCCACGCGCAGCGACCGACTCAGCGGCCGGCCCACCCCACGGCCGGGCGACTCCCCCGGCGCCAGCAGCCGGTAGGCGACCGCCTGGTAGTAACCGTCCCACGGCTGCGCCCGGACCTCGATGCGCCTGTGGACGATCAGATCGGCGCGCTTGTCCAGCGGCGCAATCAGGCCGCCGTCCGCCGGGCAATGAGCCCGGCCAGCGCGGAGAGGCTCGCCGGCAGGCCCGCCACGTCGACCCGCTCATCCAGCGCATGCACCTCGGCGCTCTCCGCCAGTCCGACGGTCACGGCCGGGATCCCTGCTCCCAGCGCCGCGTTCGCGTCGGTCGAGGAGGCGGCGAGCGCTGGCCGCGGCGCGCCGGCGGCCTCGAAGGCGAGCAGTGCGTCGCGCACCAGCGGATGATCGCCCGCGACCGTGCCGCCGGGGCGCCGGCCCAGCGTCGCGACGTCCACCCGGACGCCCGCGACGCCGGCCGCCGCGGCGTGCAGGCGCTCGACGGCCGCGTCGAGCCGCGCGGTGTCGAGGTCGCGGAACTCGACGGTGGCGTTCGCCTCCGGCGCCAGCACGTTGATCCCGGCGCCGCCGTGCAGCTCGCCGACGTTGAACGACGCGGTGCCCGGGCCGGCAGCGAGCTCCGCCAGCAGCGCGATCAGCACGTGCAGCGCGCTCGGGCGCCCGCGGTCCTGCCACGAGTGCCCGCCCGCGGTTGTGGTCGTCAGCCGCAGCCGCGCCGAGCCGACGCCCTGGGTGACGAGCTGGCGAGCGCCGCCGCCCTCGAGCGCGACGAACTCCACCGGGGCGAGCGCGTCGACGATGCCGCGCGCACCGCGCAGGTTGCCCAGCCCCTCCTCCCCGACCGTCGCGGCGAGCACGACGGGCCGGCCGCCCTCGCGGAGCCGGCGGGCGAGGAAGAGCAGTCCGGCGACCCCGAGCGAGTTGTCGCCAATCCCGGGCGCGTGCAGGACGCTGCCCCGGCGGCGCACGCGGATCTCGCGCACGTCCGCGAACACGGTGTCGAGGTGGGCGGCGACCACGATCGCACCCTCCTGCCCGGCTCCCGGCCGCCCCGCGAGCACGCTGCCGTTCGCATCGAGCTCCGCGTCGAGTCCCGCCTCGCGCAGCTGCGCCGCGACACGGGCGGCGCGATCGCCCTCCTCGCCCGTCGGCGCGGGGATCTCGCAGATGGCGACCGCGTCCTCGACGCAGCGGGTGACCTCGGCGGGGCTCGCCGGCTCGCCGACCACGGCGCTCAGGGCGTGAAGCCGGGGCCGCGGGTCGCGATCTCCACGATGTGCCCGTCGGGATCGCGCACGTAGATCGAGGTGAACGCGCCGCGGTCGAGCACCTCCGAGCACTCGACGCCGTGGTCGCGCAGGTAGTCGCGCCACGCCTCCTGCTCCTCGGCCGAGTCGACGGTCAACGCGAAGTGGTGGGTGGACCCGACGCCGACGACGCCCGGCTGCAGCTCGGGGTACTGCATGAAGCTCAACAGCCGGCCCGCGTCGCCGTCGAGCGCGCCGAACCAGACGTGGCGCGCCACGGGATCGTCGTCGGAGGGTCCGTCGTGCACGATCGCGAGCCCGAGCAGGTCGCGGTAGAACGCGACCGTCCGATCCAGATCGCTCGCGATGGCGGTGATGTGGTGCAGTCCGCGGAGCTGCATGCGCTGTGCCTCGGCCACGCGTCGGACCCTAGTACCCGGCGCGGCGACGCCACGTGCGATCGAGGGCGATCCCGGCCGCGGCGAAGACGATGACCATGGCGGCCACGACCGCGGCCCACGGCGCTTTCGCGAAGAACAGCACCGCGGCCACGGCGACCGCCGGCACGCCCGCGAGGACGGCCGTGTGCGAGGCCCAGCCCGAGAAGTGCTCGCGCGCGGAGGTGTCGAGCCCGCCGAGCGAGCCGAGCGCGAGGCCGGTCACCAGCAGCAGCCGCCCGCGGTCGCCGCTCACCCCCGTGATCAGCCCCGCCACGATCAGGATGATGCCGACGAGCACGCACAGCTCGGCGAGCGGCACTGGATGCCAGGGCGCCTTCGGGCGCTCCTCGGCCGGCTTGCCGCGCGCGGTGCGGGCGGCAAGGCGGGTCGATCGCGCCGGGCGCGGAGGCGGGGCCGGAACGGGCCGCGCCGGCGGTGCGGCGCGGCGCTTGCCGCGCTTGGCGTGACGGCTCATCGCCTGGAGCTTTGATCCGGGGCCGCGACGTCTGTCACGGCCCCCAGCCTAAGGGACAGCCGGAGGAGACCTTGACGTGCCACCAGCCCGCGAGCATCCCGACCACGCCGGCCCGCGGCACGACCTCGTAGGCCGTGCACCCGGGCAGCCCGAGGTCGGCGTTGACGAGCCGGACGCGGCGGTGGGCGGGCGGGTCGACGTACATGCGCTCGAGCAGCGCGCGGGCGTCGGCCTGACGCGCCGCCTGCGCCGCGGCCGCGGCGCGCTCGAGCGTCAGCCGCCGGGCGAGCGCATCGCGGACGCGCTCGAGCTCGCCGAGGCCGAGCACGCGCGGACCGCCGCGGACGCCGCTGGCGGCGGACCGCGGGAGCCGCGGGAAGGTCGCGGCCGCCAGCTGTGCGAGCTCGCGCTCGATGCGCCCGATCTGGGCACGCAGGTCGCCGCGCGCGGCGCGCTCTGGTGCGCTGACCGGTGCCGGCGCGCGGGCCGCGGGCGTGACGTGGTGCTCAACGACGTTCATCACAACCCCCCCTCGGGAGCGCCGAGCGTACCACCCAGATGCCGCCGAGCCGTATCCTCAGGTCACCCACATGCCGCGTAACGACCCCACCGACACGGGCGGCCTGTTCATCGGCCGCCGGCCCGGCACGGCCCCGCTGCACTATCGCGCTGCGCCGGAGACCGGCGGCGAGCGCCGTCGCCGCACCGACGGCACGCTCGCGGTCGCCGTGCTCGTCGTCGAGACGCTGCTGTGCCTGTCGCTGTGGGGACCGCAGCCGGCCGGCTGGCTGTGGGTCGGCTCGCAGGTCGACTACTGGACCACGTCGGTCACCGCCGGGATCGCCGTCGCGTTCGCGGGGATGATCGGCACGCTGATGTTCACGCTGGCGATCGCCTCGCGGCTGGACCGGCTGTGGCGGCTGCTGCGGCGCGCCGCCGGGCACGACCAGCGCGAGGGGATGCTCGGGCGGATCTTCGCCGTGACCGCGATCGTCGCGGGCGGCATCTTCCTCTTCTGGTTCGTGATCATCCAGGGTCCCGGGCCGACGTTCAGCTCGACCCACTGAGCTTGCGGCGCTTCCTCGACTACTACCGGCAGTTCGACGAGATGACGCCGGAGGAGATCAGCGCCGACCTGCGCGCGCGCCGCGACGAGGAGCGCACCAAGCAGCTGCAGGAGGTGCCCGCCCTCGATCTGAGCTCGAGCGCGTGGCCCGGGCCGCCCCACGCCGAGGCGGTCAACGCGGCGACCTTCGCGCTGCGCCGCGCGCTCAACACCTATCCCGACCCCGCACCGGCGACCGCGGCGATCGCCGAGCGCCACGGGCTCGACGGCGACCGCGTCGCGACCGGCCATGGCGCGGGCGAGCTGCTGCGCGCCGCGCTCGCGGCGATCGCACCCGGGGGCGAGGTCGCGGTCGCCTGGCCCGCCTGGGGCCCGCTCCCGCGGCTCGTCCACGAAGCCGGCGGCACCCCCGTGCCCGTACCGCTCGGCGCCGACGGGGCCGCGGACGCGGACGCGCTGCTGGCGGCCTCGACGCCGGAGACCCGCGCGGTGGTCCTGTGCACGCCGAACGACCCGACGGGGGCAGCGGCCGATCCGGCGGCGCTCGCCCGGCTCGCGAGCGAGCTGCCCGCGCCGGTGTGGCTGATCATCGACGCCGCGCTGGGCCCATTCGCCCCCGGCGACCCGTCGGCGCTGGTCGACGCGCGCGCACGCGTGCTCGTCGTCCATTCCGCCTCGAAGGCGCACGCGCTCGCCGGCCTGCGCGCCGGCTATGCGCTCGGACCCGCAGGCAGCCTGCTCGAGCGGATGGCCCCCGTCGAGGGGCTCGCCTCCCCCGCGCTCGCAGCGCTCGCCTGGACGGTCGCCGCAGGCGAAGCCTCCGTCGAGCGCCGCCGGGTCCATGCCCGGGCCGAGCGCGACCGCCTCGCGCGCGCGCTGGACGGCACCCCGCTCTCGTTCCCCGCCGGGCACGGCCACCTCGTCTGGCTGGGCTCCGAGCGCCATGACGGGCGCACGCTGGCCGGCCATCTCGCGTCGCGGCGGATCGCCGTGCTGCCGGGCACGGCCTGGGGCGACGACGCGCGCGTGCGGATCGCGTTGCGCGACGCCGCGGCGACCGAGCGGCTCGCCGCCGCCCTGCGCGAGCTGGGCTAGCCCTTGGCGCGCTCGACCCGGAAGGCGCCGCGCATGAACGGGTGGATGCGGCAGAAGTACGTGTAGGTGCCCGGCCTGAGCCGCTTCGGGGTGCGCCAGACGATCCGGTTCGCGGCCGCGGTGAAGTTCACCGGGCCGTAGCCGAGCGTGCCGGAGTCAAAGCGCGCACGGCCGTTGGCGAGCGGGTACGCGATGCCGGTCGCACGGTTGCAGGGCGCCTTGCAGCTCGTGATCGAGTGCTGGATGCCGATCGCCGCGTCGTGGTTGACGAACCGCAGTTGCTGGCCCGCCCGGATCGTCGGCGGTCGCCCGCGCCGGCCCTGGATGCCGAGGTCGCCGGCCCGGTAGGTGAAGCCCTTGACCGCGACGCCGCCCGCGGGCGGCGTGCCGGCGAGCAGCCGCCGCGCATCCGGCATCCCCGTGAAGCCGCCGCCGTGGTTGCGGTTCTCGGCCAGCGGACCATGGGTGAGCACGCCGCGCACGTCGACCTTGGTCGTGAAGGGATCCGGGCCGGGGCCGCCGGGACTGAAGGCGACGGGCATGATGCCCATCGACTCGTACCAGGACGCGCGCGAGGTGTCGTAGGTCGCGTGGACCGACAGCACGTCGCCGCGCTTGACGCCGACGCGCCAGCCCGTCGGCGTCGCGGTCATCGCGACGTCCCAGGACACCGCGCCGGCGGGCTCCCAGTAGTGGGCGGTCGAGCGGAACAGCCGGACCGTGCGCCCGTTGCGGGTGAGGTCGAGGTCGGTGTAGAGACCGCCGGGATGCAGGTGCCCCGCGGTGGCGACGAGCACGCCGTCCTCGGGGACGACCTTCTGGTTGTTCGTGTAGCCCTGCTGGCCCGACTCGTCCGGATAGGTGTAGCGGCGGTCGTTCCCATGCCGGCCCATCAGCGCGTTGAAGACCGGGTAGGCCGTGAGGCCGACCACGTCCATCCACAGCGTGCGCACGTCGTGCATGCCCTGCGCGGCCGGCGAGGTCATCGGGATGAAGTCGAGGTCGTAGGTGATGCAGACGTCGGCCGGCGACGGCGTGAGGTTGTGGATCATGTGATTGAGCAGCCAGCGGTCGGTCGGCCGGTAGTGCCAGCCGTAGCCAGGCGGCGCGGTGACGTTGGTCTTCTCCTCGCCGGCGGCCCAGATCGGCTGCAGGTTCTGGTCCAGCCAGACCGCGTGGTGCAGGTGGATCTGGTCGACGCGCGGGACCGTGCGGTTGCGGTCGGCCAGCGTCAGGTTGGGCCGGAAGCCGACGACGTAGCCCTCCTCGGGCGGCGTCAGGTCGTTGCCGCTGATGCGGATGTCGTTCTGTCCCGGGCTGACGTGCACCGGCCCGTACTCGAAGTGCAGCCGCTGGGCCCCCGCGATCGGCGAAGGCTCGACCGTGTAGCGCGTGCAGTTCGCCGCACGCGCGGCGGCGGGCACCGTGAGCAGCGCCGCAAGGCCGATCAGCAGGGCGAGCAGGCGGCGCATGACGGTCGATCCTATGGCGCGTGGGGTCAGGCTTCCAGTGCCTCGCCCGCGATCCACAGCGCCTCCTCGGCGAACAGCGCGGGCACGTGGGGCACGACGACGCTGATGAGCACGAGCCGGCGCGTGTCCCGCGCCGGCGCGATCGGTGCCGCGGGCGCCTCGAAGAGCACGGCGAGCGGCCGCTCGGCGTCGGCCAGGACGAGCCGCCCGGCCGGCAGCGGCACGTCGCCGAGCCGGTCCTCACCGGCTGCCGGGCGGATGCCGGGCGGGCCGGCGAGCCGGTCGGCGTCGAGCGCCCAGACGGGAACGCCCGTCTCGACGCAGGCGATCGCCAGGGCATCCGGCAGCCGGCCGCGCGACGGGAAGCCGCCCCGTGTGAGCCGCTCCACGATCAGCGCCTCGACGGGGATCCGGGTCTCGTCGGGCTCGAGCCCGACGTGGCGGAAGAAGACGCGGTACGCGTGCGGCACGTCGCGCCCGCGCAGCGCCACGGCCTGCGCGCCGCGCAGGCGGTCCGAGAGCTCGCGCAGGCGCTCGCGCAGCGCCGGCGGCGACGGTCCGCCGGCGGCCGGCGCGAAGCAGTAGGCCGCCCGCAGCCCCGGGAACTCGGCGGCCAGCCCGGCGTCGACCCAGCCCTCGAGGACCTCCGGCTCGTCCACGCGTCAGCTCCCGAGCGCCTGCACGGCGCGGTTCAGCGCGGCCGGATCCTGGCGGCCGAGCAGCGTCTCGGTGACGGTGCCGCCGCGGCGCGCGAAGGTGACGTACGGACAGCCCGAGACCGCGTAGGCGTTGACCACCGCGCCGTCCTGGTCCCAGCCGACGGGCAGCCGCCAGCCGCGGTCGCGCACGTCCGCGCGGGCATCCGCGCGCTTGCCGAGGATCGCCACTGCTGCGAAGCGCACCCCCGGGTAGCGCGCGCGCAGCCGGTCGAGCGCGTCGATCGTCTGCGTGCAGCGGGCCGAGCGCGCGATGAAGAAGCCGAGCACGACCGGGCCCTGCCCCGCGAGCTGGCACGAGTTGAGGATCCCCGGCCCGCGCACGCTGCAGGCCGCGGGATGGCCGTCGCCGGCCGTCTCGCGCACGGTCGCGTCACCTTGGAGGTTCGAGGTCGCCAGCGGTGCGGCGAACGGCGGCAGGTGCGCGCCTCTACGCAGGCCCGCGCCGCCAGGTCCCTTGGTGTGGATGGTGTTCCAGGTGATCCAGGCGACGGCGACGGCGAAGGCGACCGCCACGATCCATCCGGGCCGCCGCGTCACGCGGTCACCGCGGAGGGAACCTCCTCCGGGCCGCGCTGCGCGGCCGCGCGGCGCCGGGCCGCGCGCCGCTCGGCGAGCACGAGCACCGCGGGCAGCACGGCGAGCACCCCGAGCAGCGACACCGTCAGGTCCACGACGGTCACCAGCCCGAAGTCGCGGAGCATCCGCACGTCCGAGAGGGCGAGCACCGCGAAGCCGGCGATCGCGGTCGTACCCGAGACGGCGACGGTCACGCCGGTCGAGGCGTACGTGCGCCGCAGCGCATCCGCCGTCGCGTGACCGCGGGCGCGCTCTTCGCGGAAGCGGGCGGCGAGCAGGACCGCGAACTCGGTCGAGATCGCGATCACGAGCGCGCCGAGCGTCGCGGACATCGGGTTCAGCGGGATCCCCAGCAGCCACAGCACGAGCGCCGACCAGCCCGACGCGAGGGCGATCGGGGCCAGCGGCACCCAGGCCCGGTCCCAGCGCCGGTAGACCGCGAGCAGCACGGCGCCGACCACCAGCAGCCCGGCGAGCAGCGTCCCCAGCCTGCGCAGGGGGTCCGAGAGCTTGGCGTTGGCCTGCGCCGTCAGCACTTGCAGGCCCGCGAGCCGCGCCGTCACGCCCGGCGGTGGGTCGAGCCGGCGGCGCATGTCGTCGACGATCGCCTGCTGACGGTCGAGCGGCATCAGCTTGATGCCGAAGGCGAGGTTCGCGGTCTTCCGATCCGCCGTGATCACGGCCTGCGAGAAGTAGGGCGGCACCGCGGCGAGCAGCGCGCGCACGCGCGCGCGCGTGGACGAGGACGCCGGGGACCGGAACAGGTCGGGCAGCGAGAAGGCCGGACACAGGTCGGCGGTACCGCAGCCGCGCGCCGTCGAGTACCCGTGGGCCTTGAGCACGCGTTGCTGGTAGCTGCGCATCCAGTTGACGACCCTCGGATCGGTGAGGTCGGCGCCGTCGACCAGCAGGTCGATCTCGCCGGCCACTCCCGTCGTGCGCTGCAGCGTCCCCAGATCGCGCACCGCCGACAGGTCCTGCGGTACCAGCCGGTTGAGGTCCGACACGACGCTGGTGCGCGAATCGACCGCCCACCCGGCCAGCGCCACGGCGAGCGCGAGCGCCAGCACGCGGCCGGGGCGGGCGACGCCGGCGTGCAGGACGGCACCGCCGCCGCGCGCTCCGGCGCGGCGCAGCGGGCCGAGCGCGCGGCCGATGCCGCCGCGCATGCCGTCGAGGAGCTCGCCGGCACCGCGCAGCGAGCGCGCCAGCGGGCTCGCGCTCCCGCGCCGGCGGTCGGCGAGCGCGAGCGACGCCGTGCCGGCGGTCAGTGCGACCACCAGCGCCAGCGCGACGCCCAGCACGAGCAGCACGCCGAAGCCCTGCACCATCGGCACGGGCGAGAGCAGCAGCACGAGGAAGCCGGCGCCCGTCGCGAGCGCCGCGGTGGCGATCGTCGGCAGGGCGGCGGCGCCCCCGTCCTCCTCGCGGCGCGCCTGGTACTGGATCGCGTAGTCGACGCCGAGTCCGAGGAGAACCGGCAGCACCGCGATCCCCGCCATCGTGAGCGGCGCCCCGACCAGCGCCACGAGCCCGAAGGCGATCGCGACCGCCCCGAGGGCGACCAGCAGCGGGAGCAGCCGCAGCCGTGCCGGGAACGCCAGGACGAGCACGAGCGCCATCACGATCACGCCGATCAGCAGCAGCCGCAGCGTCGAGCCGGCGAGCACGCGCGTGAGGTCGTTGACCACGACGGGCGCCCCCGTGACGACATAGGAGCCGTGCTGGAGCTTCCACTGCGGCATCGCGACCGCCTGGCGCACGAGCTTGACCGCCCGCCCGCGCTGCGCGTCGGACAGCCCGGGCTTCAGCCGCACCTGGATCAGCGCGGAGCGCTTGCTGGGGAACAGGTAGGCGAAGCGCGCCTTCGGCGTCGTCGCGCCGCGCGACGGGTCGAACACGAGCGAGGAGACGAAGTCGGTGTCGTTGAGCGTCGGCAGCTGCGTGAGGCCGAGGCCGTACTGGAGGTTGAGCTGCAGCACCCCCTTGAGGAACTCGGCGTAGACGAGCTGCTGCGCCTTCGTGGCGAGCCGCCGCGCCTCGGCCGGCGAGCGGCCCTGCGCGAGCGCGAGCTTGCGCGCCGCGGCGCCGGCTTTCTGCGCCTGGGCGGCACGTGCGCTCATCTGGGACTGGTACTGGCTCGTGATCTGCTCGACGGCCTGGTTGACGAAGGTCGCCGGGCCGTAGACGACCTTCGCCGGCTTCGTCTGCGCGAGCTGCCCGCACGGCCCGTCGGGTCCGCCGGGCGCCTGCACGCCCTGAGGCTTGTTGCCCGACAGGCAGCCCTCCAGCCCGAGCAGCGTGTTGATGTTCTTCGTGAGCATCAGCTGCGGCAGGTCGCCGCGGACGAGCACCGCGATGGCGTCGTCGCCGAAGCGCTCGTGCAGCTCCTGTGTCGCCGCGTACTCGGTCGTGCCGTGTCCGGCGAGCGTGCTCGTGGCCGCGCTCGGGCGCAGCGCGTGCGCAGCCAGCGCCGCGCCGGCGAGCACCAGCACCGCGACCAGCGCCAGCACTCGTCCCGGGCGGCGCGCCGAGGCGGCCACCAGGCGATGCATCAGCGGCCGCGTGCCTTCACGTGCGGGTACTGGGTCTTCTCACCGCTGAAGTTGTAGTCGCCCTGGTACACGCAGCGCGGCGCGCCGCCGCCGTTGCCGGTCACCTGGCCGAGCACGAACTTGTTCAGGCTGTCGATCAGGCTCTGCGGCACGAGCTGCTGGATCTGCTGGGAGATGATCGGTGTGATCGTGTTGACCAGCGGGTTGATGACGGGGACCGGCGTGCTCGGCGGCGCCGTCGGCGGCTGGTTGGTGATCGTCAGCGGCACCGCGCGATTGCAGTGGCGCGTCTCGTAGGACAGCAGGCCGTCCATGAAGTGGGTGAACTGACCCGGCTTCGCGTAGGCGTTGGTCCGGTTCGTCCCCAGGCGACGCGGATAGACCGCGAGGTTCTCGAGGTTGAGCGGGTTGACCGTGCGCAGGTAGTGCAGCGAGCTGCCCGGATCCTTCGCCTGCGTCGAGGCCACGGTGTTCGCGAAGAACGCGGTCAGCTCGCGCTTGTAGAGCCCGATGAAGTCGAGGATCGGCGTGACCTGACGGCCGAACGGGTCGAGCTGCGCGAGCAGCGGCCGCGCCTCCTCGAGCGTCTGCGCCGCCGCCGGGAAGCCGGTCTTCGACGCGTCGATCAGCGCGGGCAACTGGCGGAAGAGGTGCTCGAGGTCGGGTGCGGTCGCCCCCAGGTCCTTCAGCGTCGGCGAGAGCTGGCGGGCCGCCGGGCGCAGCTGGGTGACCAGCGGGTTCGCGTTGTTGGCGAACCGGGTGACGCGGTCGAGGGTCGTCTGCGTCTCGTGCTGGAACGTCGGCAGCGCGACGAAGATCTGCTTGAGCTCCTTGTCGCGCGACGCGGTCGTCGCGAACACCTTGTTGGAGTTCTGGATCAGCGAGCGCAGCTGCGTCCCGCGCTCGGACAGCGCCTGGAAGACGACGCCGGTGTTCGACACCAGTTGCTTCACCGCGCCCGACTGCGTGTTGAGGATGTCGACGATCCGCGCGGTGTCGTCGGCGAACGGGCCGAGGTTGCCGAGCGCGTTGTTGAGGTCCTGGCCGTGGTTGCCGATCGCCAGCGCCTGGTTCTGCATCCAGCTCTGGAACGCGGCGCGCGTCGGGGCGTCGAACGTGCGCAGGATCTCGTCGAGCTCGACGGTCGGGGAGACGTTCGACGCCGCCAGCCGGCCGTTCTCCCGGACCGGTCTCGCGTGCTTGTCGCCCGGCGTGAGCTCCACGTAGGTCTCGCCCAGCAGCGTCTTCTGGCGCAGGATCGCCTTCGAGTCCGACGGGATCGGCGCGTACTGCGAGTCGAGCTGGATCGTGACGTCCGAGCGGCCGGTCTTCTTGTCGGGCTGGATGTCCTTGACCTTGCCGACGGGCACGCCGGAGATGCGGACGTCGGCCTCCTTCGCCAGCGTCGTCGCCTCCGGGAAGCTGACCTCGAAGCGGTAGCCCTTGGGCTTGAGCGGCACCGGGCCGCCGAAGGCGAGCCACAGGAACAGCAGCAGGCCGAAGCACGACAGCGCGAAGATCACCATCGCGGCGATGCGGCCGACGCCGGGAGCGGACTTGTTCACGGGCGGGTCACCTCGATCAGCCTCCGCCCACCGGGCTCTGGGTGGACTTCGGGCAGATGCTCTGCGCTGACGGCGAGTTGAGCAGCTGGACGAGCGTGCCCAGCAGCGGGTTCGCCTGGGCGACGGTGTGCAGCGTCTGCGCGGTGTTGCAGCTGAGGACGATCAGGCCGCGGCGGATCGGGCCGTGCGCATCCTGCGTCGAGAAGACGGTCGGCCCGAGGTGGTTGATCCACGCGAACCAGAACAGGTAGCCCTCGTCCGCCTTCCCGGGCGGGTTGTAGGCGACCTCGTTGAGCGCGTAGTTGACGACCTTGAAGACCCGGGTCAGCGACGGCGTGGCCGCCGACAGGTCGTTGAGCGCCGGGCGCAGCTGGCGCACGGTCGGCAGCGCCGCGCGGGCGAACGGGCGCAGCTGGTTCTTGATCACCGGCGTCGTCTTCGTCACGAACGGGCGCACCTGACGCAGCGTCGGGCCGAGCGCGCGAGCTCCGGGCCGCAGGTGCTGCAGCGTCGGGCCGAGCGTCTCCGCGAGGCGCTGGACCTTGGCGAGGTTGGTCTGCGTGACGTCGAGCGTCGACGGCAGCTGGCGCAGCGTCTGCCTGAGGTTCGCGTCCTGATGGGCGAGCGCGGCGAAGACCGCGTTCGAGTTGACCACGAAGCTGGAGAGCTGCGTGTCGCGCTTGCCGAGCTGGTCGGTCAGCAGCGAGAAGTTGTGCACGACCCGCGCGATGTTCGCCCGTCGCGTCGCGAGCGCGGCGTTGACCTCACGCGAGTAGAGCGCCGTCGGCTCGATCCGGCGGATCGTCTGGCCGAGCTTGCGCCCGTTGCCCTTGAGCGCCGTGCCGCCGTCGGAGAGCAGCATCCGCAGGTAGTCGCGCGTGTCGGAGTCCAGCGCCGCGAGGACCTCGTCGAGGTTGACGTCCGGCAGCGTCTGCGAGATCGGGATCGTCCCGCCCTCGGGCAGCTTGCCGGCGCTCGGGTGCCCCGGCGTCAGCTCGGCGACCATGTCCTTGAGGCCCGTCTTGGGGCGCAGCAGCACGCTCGCGTCCTTGTAGACGGGCGCGTACTTGCGCTCGATGTCGAGGCCGACGATCGCCTTGCCGTCGACGAGCTTGACGCTCTTGATCTCGCCGACCTGGACGCCCGCGATGTTGACCGTCTGTCCCTGGCCCGGGGTGACGGCCTGGGCGGTCGTCATCTCCGCGTTGACCTCGTAGAAGTCCTTGCCCAGGAACGGCACGCCGGCCGGCAGGTGCAGGCGCTGATGACCGAGGATGAAGATCGAGACGGCGAGCGCGAGGACCAGCAGCACGATCACCGCGATGAAGTCCTTGAGGTGCTTGCGGATCTGGGTCACTTCGACGCCCCCGCGGTCTTGTCGCCGAACGGGCGCAGGTGCTTGCGCAGCGCGGGCAGCGGCAGCGTCGGGACCGTCGGCGCGGGCGTCGCCGTCGGCGTCGGCGAGGGCGCCGGCGCGTTGCCCGACGTGTCGGCGGGTGGCGTCTTCGCCGACGCGGGGCCGTTGACGTCGGGCAGCTTCTGCGTGTAGCAGGGCACGTCGGGCCGGTAGGGCGGCCGCTTGCCGGGATAGAACGGGCGGTTGCCGAGCGGGACGGCGACGTTGTTGCCGAACACCTTGTCCGAGTTGCTCGAGGACTGGCCGACCGACACCTGCTGCGAGCCGCCGCCCGTCTGGAAGCGCACGTAGGAGCCGTTGCCGTCGAAGTTCTGGCCCTCGCCGGCGAGCCCGACCAGGCCCCACATGAACTCCTTGTAGTTCGGTGCGCCGGTCTTGAACTCGTCGTTGATGACGAGATCGCCCGCGGGAAGGATGTTGTTGCGCACGCACTTCGACGTCAGGTCGGTCTGCGGCAGCAGCGCGATCGCGCGGTCGGTAACCCGAGCGAGGTCGGCGGTCGCCGGCGAGAGCTGGCGCACGAGGCCGCCCAGCTCCTTCGAGGAGACGAGCCTGCGCGTCTGCGCGATCCACGGAAACGAGGCGTTGATCGTCGCCGGGGTCTCGCGCACGCCGGGGAGGATCTCACGCGCGAAGGCGCGGGTCGGCGGGAACGACGCGTCCAGCGCGGACAGCGCGCCGTTGGCGTTGGCGAGCGTCGGCGCCAGCTCGCGGATGCTCGCGCGCAGGTTGCCGGCCTGCGACGCGAACGCCGCCATCGTCGTGTTGAAGTTGCTGATCAGGCCCTTGAGCGCGTTCTCGTTGCGGATCAGCGCACCGGTCGTGCGAGCGGTGCCGGCGATCAGACGCGACACGTCGCGCGAGGGCTCGGTGCCGAGCAGCGCCTCGAACACCTGCGAGGTCGCCTTCTCGGAGGCGGGGATGTTGTCGTAGGCGTCGTTGAAGGACTGCGCTGCGGTCTGACCGCGCGCCGACGGGTCCGACGCGGCGTTCTGCGCGGCCGTCGGCTTGGAGTTGAGCGCGGTCGAGAGGCCGTCGAGCAGGACCCTGAGGTCCTGGCGCGTGTCGCTCTGCAGCGAGGTGAGCACCTCGTCGAGCTGCACCGGCGTCGCCGTCTGGGTGACCTTGATCGTGTCGCCGTCCTTGAGGTCGGGCGCGGTCGGCGTGCCCGGCGAGAGGTCGACGAAGAAGTTGCCCTCGAGGAAGATGCGCGGCCGGATCTTCGCCGTGGCGTCCGTGTGGATCGGCAACCCGTCGTTCTTGATCGACATCGTCACGACCGCGGCGTTCGTGCCCGGCTGTCCGGCGACCGACTTGACCTTGCCGACCTCGACGCCGGCGATGCGGACGGGCGAGTTCTTGCGGATCGAGTTGGCCGACTGGAAGACGGCCTTGATCTCGAACGGTCGCGTGAACGGGATGTCCTTCGTGAAGCCGAGGAACAGCGCGATCAGGGCCACCACGAGGGCGACGATGCCGATTGCGACCGGAGAGCGCTTCTTGCGACGGCCCGCCATCAGGGATTGCCCTCCGTCCGGGCCGCCTGCGTGCCGGGCACGTTGCCCGTGATCGTCTTGCCGGCGATGTACGGCTCGTTGGCGGCCTCGCACTCGTTCGGCTGGCCGGGCGCCGCCGTGTTCGGGTACGGGTTGGTGTGCAGGTGGTTCTCGACCGTCGGGCCGTTGGCCGGCTTGGAGGCCTGCGTGCCCTCGGAGTTCGGCCCGTTCGGCGTGGCGACGATGATGAAGCGCTGCCAGGTGCCGTTGGCGTCGCCCTCGGACAGCAGCGACGAGACGTTGCGGAACCACTCCGTCACGTAGTTGCACTGCGTCTGCGTCGGCGCGAGGAAGTTGAGCGTCGGGCGCAGCGTCGTCAGCGTCCCGGTCGCGGACTTGAGCCCGCGCGAGACCATCGGGTCCTCCGAGAAGGTCTGCAGCTCGCGCAGCAGCGGCTTCAGGCGACGGTTGAGCGCCACCGACTTGCGCAGCACCGGCGTGCCGATCACGAGCGCGTTCGAGAGCGCCGGCGCCGCGCTCCTGAGCGCCTGCACGCCGGGGCGCAGGTCATGGAAGAGCGCCTGCGTGTTGCGCAGGAAGGGCCGCTGCAGCGGGAAGTTGCGGATCGCGGAGTCGAGCGCAGGACGGGCGCTGGTGATCGACTGCTGGATGTACGGCCGCGCGACGGTGGCGAGCGCCGCCATCGTCGTGTCGAGGTTGCGGAACAGCGAAGCCTGGGTCTCGGCGGCAGGCGCGACGATCGACGCGGTGTTCGCGAGCGCCTGGATCATGCGCGTGAGGTGCGTGTCCGGTGCGGCGAGGTTGCGCGTGACCGGGATGATGTCGCGCAGCAGCGGGCGGAAGGCCCCGATCGCGGTGTTGATCGACTCACCCCGGCCGGCCAGCGCGTCGCCGAAGCCGAGCGTGTTCACCTGCGCGGCCTTGCGGGTCTTGGCGTCGAACATGTTCAGGACCTGGTCGAGCTCGACCGGCTGCGGCTTCGCCTGCGAGATCGGGATCGTCGCGCCATCCTGGAAGCCGCGCCGCTCGTGCCCGCGCGTGAGCTCGACGTACTTGAGCCCGAGCGCGGAGCGCTCGCGCACGAGGACGGTCGAATCCATGGGCAGCGGGGCGACGTCCTTCTCGAGCTTCATCGTCACGAGCGCGGTCGTCGCGCCGTTCTTGTGGCGCTGGGCGGCGATCTCGCTGACCGCGCCGACGCGCGAGCCGCCGATGCGGACGTCGTTGCCGACGACGAGGTTCGCTCCGCTCGGCAGCTCCGCCTTGACCGTGTAGGTCGGCACGAAGGGCAGCCCGGCGTTCGCGTTGTAGGCGAGGAAGACCGCGACGATCACGACGAGCACCGTCGCAGCGCCGATCAGCACGGGGTTGCCGGCGATGCCGCCGCCACGACCGCGCATCAGTTGTCCTTCCCGAACAGGTAGTCGAGCAGCGCGCCCGTGCTGCCGTGCGTGTTGCCGGCCGGCGCGGGCGTCGCCGCCGGAGCGGCGGGAGTGCTCGCCGGCGCGACCGGCTGGGCGCCGGGCGTGCCGCTCGGCGAGGGAGTCGCGGTCGACGACGGGCTCGTCTGGCTGCTCGTGCCCGAGCCGCCCTGCGCACCGCCGCCGTTGCCGTTGCCGTTGCCGTTGCTCGCGCCCGTCGTGGTCGAGCGCGTCCGCGTGCTCTTGGCCTTGGCCATCTCGGTGCCGAGCGCCTTCGCGAGTGCCCGCGCCGTGGCCTGCAGCACCTTGTCGTGGGGGCCGGCCACGGACGCCGCGCTCGCGCTCGCGCTGCTCGCGTTGGGGAAGTTCGCCGAGCAGCCGCCGACGGGCGTCGTCGCGTAGTTGGAGCACTGGTTGACGATCAGACCGGCCCGCAGGTAGTGGCCGATCGAGTCGAAGCCGTTGATGGCGGACACCTGGTAGAAGGTGTAATCCATCAGCCGCTCGATGCCGTGGGTGCGCTGGAAGGACTCGAGCACGTTCGCCAGCGTGCGTCCGACGGGCCGCGTGACGTTGGCCAGCTTGCGGAGCTTCGCGATCACGGGCCGCGCGGCGATCACCGCAGGCGTCCCGACCTCGGCGGCCTGGCCGAGCGTCTGCAGCGACGGCGTGGCGGCCTGCGAGAACGGCCCGAGCTGGATGATCAGGCGGTTGACCTGCGGCGCGACGGCGTTGAGGTCGGTGAGCACCGGGGTCATCTCGTCCGAGAGCGCGCCGAGGCGGGTCATCGTCGGCTTGAGCTGGCTCAGGAACGCGGGCAGGCGCTGGATGTCGGCCTCGAGGTCGCCGCGGCGCGAGGCGGTGGCGGCGGCGACCTTGCTCGAGTTGGCGATCGCCCCGGCGACCTTCACGCGGTCGCGGGCGAGCGGGGCGAGCACCGTGTCGGAGTTCTTGGCCAGCTGCTCGAGCGTGCGGTTCTGGGAGGCGAGGATCTGCAGCAGGTCGTCGACGTTCTTGAGCGCGGGGTCGGCGCGGCGGATCACCGCCTTGAGGTCGTTGCCGCGGCCCGCGAGCCCGGTGCCGAGCTCGTTGAGGATCAGCGACAGTCGCTGGCGCTCCGGCTCGCGCGTGATGTCGCCGATCAGGTCGATGTCGACGGTCTTCGAGTTGTGATCGACGCTGAGGTAGTACTGGCCCTTGCCCGGCCCGTTCTGGATCTGCTTCAGCGGCGGCGGCAGCGGGGCGCCGGCCGCGCGCTTCTGGGTCAGGTTGCACTCGACGAAGCGCTCGCCGATCAGCGACTGCGGGCGCACGATGCAGCTCGCGTCCTGGCGAAAGTCCTGGAAGCCGGGGTCGGTGATGTTCAGCACCACGGCGGCCTTCTGGTCCTTGGTCACGTCGAGCGAGTCGATCGTCCCGACCTTCACGCCGGCGACCTTGACGTCCTCGCCCGGGATCACGAAGCCGGCGTTGTCGAAGATCGCGCGCACCAGGTAGCTGCCGCCGCCGTCGCCCTTGGCGCCCATCGCGACGAAGGCCAGCGCGCCCGCGGCCAGGAGGATGGTGAAGACGGCCAGGACGCGCCTCATGGGCCGGGGAGCGCGAGGCTCGGGTCGCAGTCGTTCGGGCCGAGGTTCGAGCCGTCGGTGTACGGCGCCGAGCCGTCCGCGGCCGGCTGGGACGCCGCGCCCGGGCAGCGCTTGACGACGCCGGTCTGCAGGCCCTGGAAGCGGTCGGCCGGCGGTACGGCGGTGAGGACTCCGCCCGCCGGGTTGTCGTTGAACTGGAAGGCGTTGAAGATCGGCTGGATGCGCGCGTAATGCCCGTTGGCGTCGTAGTTGGAAGCGCCCTGGCCGAAGTCGCGGAACCAGCCGACGAGCTCGGGGACGTACGGGCGCGCGAACTGCAGGACGGGCTGGGACTTGATCAGCGCCTGGGTGCCGTGCTTGAACGCCGGACTCGCGACGCGCTGCAGCTTCGGCATCTTGAGCGTCGCGTCGACGAGGTCGTTGTTCGGGCCGGAGCGGCGCACGAGCGTGGAGAGATCGCGGATCGTCGGGCGCGCGTCGTGGACCAGCGGGCGCAGCCTGCGCAGGAACGGAGCAAGGTTCTTGGTCGCCGGCTTGGACGTGTTCACCAGCACGTCGAGGTCGTCGAGCGTGGAGCGCAGGTCGACGAACGTGGAGGAGCCGCGGCGCAGCGTCGTGGGCAGCAGCCCGAGGGCGCGCGCGAGCGCCACGTTCTCGTCTCCGATCGCCTTCGCGGTCGTGTTCGTGTTGCTCACCAGCGCGGACAGGTCGTTGCGCTTGGAGGCGATCGCGGTGACCGCGCGCGAGGAGTTCACGATGAAGGCGGTCAGCGCGCCCTCGTCCTTGTCGACCTCGTCGACGAGCCGGCGCGAGGTGGACAGCACCGGGTTGAAGTACTTGGTCGCCTGACCGGCCGCGCGGCCCTTGCCGCCGTACTGGGTCGCGAAGCCCTTGATCACACCCGAGAGGCTCTTGCGCGTCTTCGGATCGAGCGTGTTGAAGATCTGGTCCAGGTCGACGACCGTCGTGGTCGAGTCCTGGTTGAGGGTTGCGCCGTCCGCGAGCTTCGGCGCGCTGTTGGGTGCGGGCGTCAGCGCGATGTAGCGGTTCGCGATCCCCGAGAGCGACGTCAGCCGGATCACGGCCTTCGTGCCCTGGTGCAGCGGCGCGTAGGGCTCCTGCACGGAGATCGTGATCGCCGCCTGGTTGTCCGGCGTGAGCTTGATGTCCTTGATCGAGCCGATCCGCCGGCCGCCGATCTGGACGTCGTCGTCCTTCACGAGTTGGCCCGCGTTCTGGAACATCAGCCTGTACTCGTGGCCCCCGGACCCGCGGAAGACGAGCAGGTACGCCGCGAGCACGACGACGAGCAGGAGCGCGCCGAAGCCGGCCGCGCGTGCGACCGTCACCAGCGACTCTCCCCTACGCGATGGATGGCAACCCTCGACACTCCCTCTCCGCCACTGCCAATCAGGAAACCGGTGCGCCCCCGCGGCAGGCTAATGGGAGTTTGTTGGTCGCGCATGAAGTCTCCTCCTTCGCGGCGACCACCCACGTCAAACCTGCCGCGAACGCGGAAATCTACAAGCACGCTTTCGGGCGTGCGCAGGTCAAGCGTCCGCCAGCGTTCGGGAGCGGCGTGGCGGGCTCGGCTGGGGCGGGCTGAGCGCCCGCCCCAGGAGCCGACCGGTCAAGGGCCGCCCTTGCACTGCAATGTCCCAGGCACTTGATGTATCGGGCCTGGGCGACTCGACACTCTCAGCTCCCGGTGCTGGCCGCCGCGCCGTGAGGCGCGGCGCGGTACGCGGGTGGCGTCGCGAGCGACGCCGAGCCAAGTAAGCAGCCCGCCGGCACGACTCAGGCTAGCGCGGTGTCACGGTTTGAAGGACATACCGCGGCGAGCCTCAGGGTCAGGTGGAGGCTCAGCTGGCGCGCTACTCCATGCCGAGCGGACCCTGTGAGGCGCCCGCGAGGAACTGCCGGACGAACTGGTTGTCCGAGTTGAAGAGGTCCTCGGCGGGGCCCGACTCGACGATGCGCCCGCGCCAGAGCACCGCGATGTACTCCGCGACGCGCTTGGCGGACATGATGTCGTGGGTGATCACGACGTAGGCGCCGCCGTTCTCGTCGTGGACCTCCTTGATGAGCTCGCACAGCAGCGCGGTGCGAACCGGGTCCAGGCCGGAGTCGGGCTCGTCGAAGAGCACGATGTCGGGATCGAGCACGAGCGCGCGCGCGAAGCCGGCGCGCTTGCGCATGCCGCCCGAGAGCTCGTTGGGCATCTTGTCCCTCGCGCCCTCGAGCCCGACCTCGCGCAGCCGGCGCATGACGATGTCGTTGATCTCGTCCTCGCCCTTGTCCGTGTGCTGGCGCAACGGGAAGGCGACGTTGTCGATCAGGTTCATCGAGCCGAACAGCGCACCGTCCTGGAAGAGGACGCCGAACTTCTTGCGCATGCCGAAGAGGTCGTCGTCGGCCATGCCGGGGACCGACTCGCCGTGGACGAGGACGTCACCCTGGTCGGGGTAGAGCAGCCCGACCATGTGCTTGATGCACACGGACTTCCCCGTGCCCGAGGGCCCGAGGATCATCGAGATCTTGTCCTCCGGGATGCCCATGTTGAGCCCGCGCAGGATCTTGTTGCGGCCGAAGGACTTGTGGACGTCGACGAACTCGACGGCATCGGGCGCACCGCTGGGGCGCTGGGCCCCGGTGTGCCACTTGTACTCGTCCTCCTGCTGGTGGGTGTCCGTGGCCATGCGTCCTCAACCTCCGATGGGGGCTCGGGGGTTCGCGCCCCAGAAGAGCTGTGTGCCCAGCATGCCGATGATGTGCACCATCACGATGTTGACCACCATCGACTTCGCGGTCGCCGTACCCACGCCGACAGGTCCGCCGCTGGCGTTGTACCCGTAGTAGCAGCCGACGACGACGATGACCGTGGCCATCGCCATCGCCTTGATCAGGCTGAACAACAGGTCGGGTGGGTTCTGGAACATCCAGAAGATCAGCTGGTAGCCGCCGCTCGACACCTCCCCGATCTGCTGGACCACCGCGAGGTAGGAGGCGAAGAAGCCGGCGCCGATGCCGGTCAGGTAGGCGAACGGGAGCACGAACCACGCGGCGAGCAGGCGCGTCGCGCAGAGGTAGAGCATGCTCGGCACGCCCATGACCTCGAGCGCGTCGATCTCGTCGGAGATGCGCATCGAGCCGAGCTCGGCGACGATGCCGGTGCCGACCTTGGCGGCCATCATGTAGCCGAAGCCGTAGGGGACGAGCTCGCGCAGGTCGCACCAGGCGGCGAACACGCCGGCGTACGCGGGCGATCCGAGCGCGCGGTTGAAGTACGCGCCCTCGATGCCGCACTGGAGGCCGATGATGAAGATCAGGCCCCAGATCACGATCGTCGAGGAGAGGATCAGGACACCGGCCTGGCGCAGCGCCTCGCCGAGGAACCGGAACACGCGGCCGGTGAGGACGTCGGCCATCACGCGCGCGCAGAACCCGACGATCTCCCCGAAGGAGGCCATCCATTCGCGCGGCACCGCGAGCCAGGATCCCATCAGGCGGCCGTCACTTGATGTTGATGATCTCGGGGTGGGTGGCCAGCAGCGTCTGCGTGAACACGTAGTTGAAGGCGAAGACGCCGAGCGTCGAGATCACGACCGCCTGGTTGACCGCCTTGCCGACGCCGGCGGGTCCGCCCGACGCGGTCATGCCCTTGTAACAGCAGACGATCGCGATGATCGCGCCGAACATCGTGCACTTGAGGACCGAGCCCCAGAGGTCGACGACCGACGCGTTCGTGAAGAAGGTGGCCCAGAACGGGCCGAGCGGCGCGCCGTTGGTCAGCGTCGCGATCACGCCGCCGAAGATGCCGAACAGCAGCGCGTAGACGTCGAACAGGCCGGTCACGAGCATCAGCGCGAGGAAGCGCGGGACGACGAGGTTCTTGACCGGATCGACGCCCAGGACCTGCAGCGCGTCGAGCTCCTCGCGGATCTTGCGCGCGCCGAGATCCGCGGTGATCGCGGTGCCGGCCACGCCCGCGAGCACGATCGCGGTCACGAACGGCGCGAACTCGCGGATCGACGCGAGCACGAAGAAGCCGCCGAGGCGGTCGAGCGCACCGAACAGCACGAGGATGTTCGAGGCCTG
>JAXDHR010000076.1:0-21737 GCA_034664425.1 Solirubrobacteraceae bacterium | reverse complement strand
TGCGCGTAGGCGCGGGTGAGCAGGCGGCAGAGGTTGGTCCAGCCGCGACCGTCCTGCACGAGCAGGGTGAGGTGGCGGCCGTCGTCGAGGTCGACCTCGGCACCGTGCAGCGCGCGCAGCCCGAGGCCAGCAGCGGCCTGGGCGAACTCCATCGAGCCCGACAGCCCGTTGTGGTCGGTCAGTGCGAACGCCTCGTAGCCGAGCTCGGCCGCGGTGGCGGCCAGCTCGTCGGGGCTCGAGGCGCCGTCGAGGAAGGAGAAGGCGGAGTGGGCATGCAGCTCGGCGTACATGTCAGCGCTGCGCGTACCAGCGCCCCCGCTCGAGGTCGCGGAAGACGACGAGGTCGCGCCCGCAGGTGGTCACGACCTCCCAGTAGCGGCGGCGCAGGGGGACGTCGGTCCACCAGCGGTCCTCGACCAGCCAGGACTCGCGCACGGACTCGACCGTGCGCTCGCCGATCCCGACGGGACGGCCGCCGTCGGCCGTCCGCACGCGGATCGGACGCGGCTCGGAGAGACGGCGGGTGCGGCTCATGGATCCCAGGGGGTCAGCGCGAGCCGGCGCTCGGGGACGCGCGAGTCGGGGTCGACGGCGAGGATGCGCAGCGCGGCGTCGGGCCCCGCGACCGAACGCGCCTGGCGCACGGCCTCGCGCAGCCGGCGGGCGCGCGCGGCGGCGGGCTCGGCGAGCAGCGAGCGCTGATCGCCGGCCGGCGGTCCGAAGCCCTCGGCACGCAGCCGCAGCGCCGAGGCGGGCGCGGGCAGCTCTCCGAGCCGAGGGACGAGCACGAGCCGCATGCGCCGCGGGTCCGCCAGCGCCTCGCGGAAGCTCACCGCGATCCGCCAGGTGCCGCCCTCGACCAGCTCGGCGGAGAGCACGACGCGACGCAGGGTGCGCGAGCGCCGCTCGCGCCGGGCGAGCAGGCGGTCGACGAGCAGCCCCAGCGCCTGCTCGAGCTGTGGCCCGGAGGCCGCCTCGGGCAGGTCGAGCCGTTCCTCCAGACGCTCGGCGGGATGGCGCGGGCGCAGCGGCGCGTCACGCCCGCAGGCGAGGTCGCGCGCGAGCGGCCCGGCAGTGCCGAAGCGGTCGGCGAGCGCCGCGCGCGGGAGGGCGGCGAGCTCGCCGAGCGTGCGCACGCCGAAGCGCTCGAGCAAATCGGGAAGGACGGCGGTCTGCGGCCGCGCGGCGAGCAGCGAGACCGGCAGCGGCGCCAGGTAGGCCGCGAGCCGGTCCGGGCCCTCTGGCGCCAGCTCGGGCCGGCGCGCGCGAGCGCGCGAGGCGGCGGCGAGGGCGGCGAAGCGCGACGGCGCAGCGCCGATCCGCGCCGGGGTGCCGAGCGCTCGCCGGGCGGCGGCGATCACGTCCTCGACGCGGCCGCCATGGATCGTGCGCAGGCCCGCGGCGTCGAACCACGCGGTGCCGGGGCGACCGGGCTCCACTGCGGCGCCGATGCCCTCGAGCGCCCCGAGCAGGCGGTCCCACTCGTCGGCCACGCCGGCCGGGTCGGGCGCGACGAGCCGCAGGGTCGGGCAGCGCGCGAGCGCCTCCCCCAGGCGCAGGCCGGCCCGCACGCCGAACGCCTCGGCGGCCGCCGAGGCCTCTCCGATCAGCTGCTCGCGACCCGTCTCCGGCGCCAGCGCGAGGGGGCCCTCGGCGAGCGCCTCTCGGCCCCCGGCGGCGACGGCGAGCTCGAAGCGGGGAAGCAGGACGCACACGACCATGGTCGAACACATGTTCGCATCCGTCCCGGCGGGACGCAAGCTGGGAATCGGACCTGAAGGTATGCCTTTCCTACCTGAAGGTCCTTCTGATGACCGGTGAGGGCAAAACGGGGTACGCCGGACAAATCAACTAGGACGAGCCCCTTTCGAGGCTCGTCCCTTAGCAGGCCTGTAAGCCGGATTCTGTCATGAGCAACCATCCATCTGTGCGGCCGACCTGGACCTCGGCGGGCAACCTGCGAACGGTCCTGCTTGGCCTTGCACCGGGTGGGGTTTGCCTGGCCGCCGCGTCACCGCGACGCCGGTGCGCTCTTACCGCACCTTTTCAACCTTGCCGGCCCGCGCTCGCGCGCGGACGTAGGCGGTGTGTTTTCTGTGGCACTTTCCCGCGGGTTTCCCCGGGTCGGCGTTACCGACCACCCTGCCCTGCGGTGTCCGGACTTTCCTCGAAGGGCGATACCTCCGCGGCTGCTCGGCCTGCACATGCAACCGTAGCCGGTCGTAAAGGTATTGCCAGCAGACCTCAGTACCCTCTCCCGCCGTTCCGTCCCGTCCGCCCCTCCAGTCAGCATCCATCTCTCACATGTATGACGTGATCTACATCGACGCCCAAGGCTCCGAGACGCCGCTGGCGCAGCACTTCGATGACCGCAAGGACGCCGCGCAGGTCGCGCGGACGGCCGCCGCCGAGCGTGGCGCCGGCCGGATGGTCCTGCCGGGGTCGATGAAGCTGCCCAACTGCGTCTGCGTCGTCCCGGTCGTCGAGCCCGCCGACGCCGCGTAGCGGCCCCTCCTGTTCGCGCGTCCAACGCCCGCTTCGAGTCGGCGGGCGAGCGCACGGCGCGACGCAGTAGGTTCTGCGCCATGCGAGTCGGAGTCGTGGGTGGCGGCCTCATGGGGTCGGGAATCGCCGAGGTCTGTGCCCGGTCGGGCGTCGACGTGACCGTGGTCGAGGTCGACCCTGGGCGCGCGGAGCGCTCCCAGGCCGCGATCGCGAAATCGCTCGACCGCGGGGTGCGGGCGGGCAAGCTCGCGGAGGAGGATCGCAAGGCGGCGCTTGACCGCCTGGTGTTCACGTCCGCGCTCGAGGACGTGGCGGGCGCCGATGCCGCGATCGAGGCGATCATCGAGGACGAGACCGCCAAGCGGGCGCTGTTCGCGCGCCTGGACGAGCTGCTTCCAGACGCGCGCTTCCTCGCCTCGAACACGTCGTCGGTGCCGATCATGAAGCTCGGCGCGGGCACCTCGAAGCCCGACCGGGTGCTCGGACTGCACTTCTTCAACCCGGTGCCGGTGCTGCCGCTCGTCGAGATCGTCCACTCGATCATGACCGGCGACGAGGTCGCCGGCGAGGCTCGCCAGTTCGCCGAGGAGACGCTCGGCAAGACCTGCATCGACTCCCAGGACCGCGCGGGCTTCGTGGTCAACGCGCTGCTGATCCCGTACCTGCTCTCCGCGATCCGCATGTACGAGTCGGGCTTCGCGTCCAAGGAGGACATCGACAGCGGGATGAAGCTCGGCTGCGCGCATCCCATGGGCCCGCTCGCGCTCTCGGACCTGATCGGGCTCGACACCTTGCAGGCGGTCGCCGACTCGCTCTACGAGGAGTTCCGCGACCCGGCGTCGGTGGCGCCCGCACTGCTCAACCGCATGGTCGAAGCGGGTCTGATGGGTCGCAAGTCCGGCCGCGGGTTCTACGACTACTCGCGCTAGCCGGGCCGGCGCTAGCCGAGAATCGACGAGTGGCGCGCGATCACGCGCCACGTCCCGTCGCTCCGGCTCCACACGTCGGTGAGCCGGAATACGTTCGACAGCGGCGTGTGCTCGTAGGAAGCGACCTGCGAGTAGCGCGCATGGATCACGCCGGTGTCGCCGAACACGTCGATGTCCATGTGCTCGAACGCGAACGAGATGATCGTGTAGCCGTCGCGGGCGGCGCCCATCCACTGCTCGCGCGTCATCGGCTCGCGGTTGAGGTGGATCGCCGTGAAGCGGAAGCCGGGAGCGACCAGCTCCTCGAGCCGGTCCATGTCGCGCGCCTGCATGCGCGACATCCACTCCTCCTCGAGCTTGGCGAGCTCGGCGCGATCGTCCTCGACGCTCATCCGCCGGAGGCTATTCGACGCGGCGCGCGCATGCGCACGGCGCCAGGGCGCCCGTCAGGCGAGCGTCGCGTCGCAGGCACCGCAGCGGCCGCCGACGACGCCCGCTCCAGCCGAGTGCCGTGGCTGCATCGCCGCGGACCCGCATGCCGGGCAGGTCGCCGTGTCGCCGGCCAGCAGCTCGCCCCACAATCCGGAGATGGCCTCATCGAGCGTCGGACCGCTGATCGCGGCCGGCGCCTCGGTGGCGACCGCCGTGCCACCGCGATCGACCTCCGTCTGCGGCTCGTGCGGTGCGGCCAAGGGCACGGCGGTGGCGGCCGGTGCCGCGTAGGCACCGAACAGGCTCTCCTGCGGGGCACCGGAGCGCCCGGAGTCGCGGTCACGCTCGCGCCCGCGGCGGGTGCGGCGGGGTGACAGCACGGCGCTCATGCGACCTTCCGGAAGACGCCGACCACGCGCCCCAGCACGCGCACCTCGCGCGAGCGGATCGGATCCATGGTCTCGTTCTCTGGCTGCAGGCGCACGTGGTCGGCCTCGCGGAAGAACCGCTTGACGGTGGCCTCCTCCCCGACGAGCGCGACGACGATCTCGCCGTCGCCGGCGGTGTCCTGTGGCCGGACGACGACGAAGTCCCCGGGCAGGATCCCGGCGTTCTTCATCGAGTCGCCGCGGACGCGGAGCACGTACTCGCCCTCGCCGCCGCCCGCGATCTCCGGGACCTGCACGTAGTCCTCGATGTTCTCCTCGGCCAGGATCGGCTGACCCGCGGCCACGGACCCGATCAGCGGGAGGCCGCCGGGCGTGACGACCGCCTTCACCGCGTCGGCCGCCCTGTCGAGCAGCTCGAGCGCGCGTGGCTTGGACGGATCGCGCCGCAGCAGGCCGGCCTTCTCCAGGTTGGCGAGGTGCGCGTGCACCGTCGACGACGACGCGAGACCGACCGCCTTGCCGATGTCGCGCACCGTCGGCGGATACCCGTACTTCGCCGAGTAGCGCTTGATGAAGTCGAAGATCTCCTGCTGGCGCTTGGTCAAGTCCATGCCAGTCCTCGCTTGGTGGGGAGCCAGTCGAACATGTGTTCGAGACACTAGCGCGGGCCGTGGACGGACACAACTCCGCGGCCCGACCAGCGCCCTATACTGCCCCGACGCCCGCGCCGATGGCGGAATTGGTAGACGCGCCAGGTTGAGGGCCTGGTCCGGATCACACCGGGTGGAGGTTCGAGTCCTCTTCGGCGCATGAACGAAAGCCCCGCTCAGGCGGGGCTTTTGTCGTTCTCCGCCAGTTGCGCGCTGAGGGGGCGAGTTTCTCGTGACATCGCCTTTGACAACTGGGGAACGGATCCGTTCCCCGTTGTTCCCAAACGGCGGAGGACGCCATGAGCGTGCACTACGAGAAGGCCCGCGACCGCTACGTGGTCAGGTGGCGCGAGGCCGGCCGCAACCGGTCGAGCCGATTCCGGACGCTGGAGGAGGCTGAGGCGTTCGACGCGACGCGTCGGCGGCCTTCGTCCCCGCCGCCCGCCGTCGCTTCGCCTCTGGCCGGCAGCGGAGGCGTCTACCCCTACGAGACGAAGAACGGCACCCGCTTCCGCGTCTCGTTCCGGCAGTCCGACGGCTCGCTGTCAACGCGGCGCGGGTTCACGAGCCGTCGCGCGGCGACGATCGCTCGCCGCCGGCTCGTCGAGTCCGTCGAGCGCGGCGAGGTCAAGGTCGCGCGTGAGACGTTCGGCACGTTCTGGCTGCGGCTGCTCGAGGAGCGGCGGCCCTACCTGACCAAGGGCTCGTTCGTGGACAACGAGACACACGGTCGCAAGCGGCTGCTCCCGACGTTCGGTGACACGCCGCTGGCGCGGCTCGACGAGACGGCGGTCCGAGTTTGGATGGCCGCGATGGTCAAGGAGGTGGCGCTCAAGAAGATCTCGCCGGCCACCGTCAACAACGCGCGAACATGCCTATCCGTGGCCCTCAACGAAGCCACGCGCCGCGGGCTCATCGCCCGCAATCCGTGCGCGGGCGTGCCGGCGCTGCCCGTCGAGCGCCAGGAGCTCGACTACCTGCGCCTCGACGAGATCGAGCCCTACCTCGCCGCGTGCAGGTCGCACTACCGGCCGCTGGCGCACTGCCTAGTGGGTACGGGTGCGCGGATCTCAGAGGCGCTCGCGCTGCAGTTTCGGCACCTCGCCCTCGACGACGGCGTCGTCCGGATCTATCGCCAGCGCGCCCGAGAGGGCGACGGCTCGCAAGCCACCAAGGGCTAGCGCTTCCGTTCGGTGCAGATCGGGCCTGGGCTGATCGACGCGTTCGCAGAGTTGCGACGCTCCAGGAGCGCCGGTGCCGATGAGTACGTGTTCCTGTTGCCTAACCCGCGGCGTGGCCGCTACGCCAATCGGACCGAGCCCACCGTTCCAAGCCGCAAGACCGTGCACGAGTGGCACGAGGCGGCGCTCGCCGATGCCGGTCTCCGCGACATGCCGCTTCACGCGCTCCGCCACACCGCGGCGGCCGCGTGGCTGGCCACCGGCCACCCGCTGATCTTCGTCCAGCGCCAGCTCGGGCACCGATCGATCACGACGACCGAGGAGCACTACGGCCACCTCGAGCTGTCGTTCGTGCGCGAGGCCGTCGCGCGGACCGAGGCGACGATCAGCGAGGCGGCGCGGCGACAGCGGGAGTAGCGGCTGTCTTACTGCTCGTGCGGCGGAACGAGCCGCAGCTGCTCGCCTGACGGCGCCCGCTTCATCGGGCGGCGTCCGTTACTGCTCGCCGGGTGCGGCGGCCGCGCGCGGCGGACGCGAGCGGGCGGCTCGTCCGCGACCACACGTCCCTGTTCAACCCATTCGTCGAGTTCGTTCGGCCGAAAGCGCACCGGCCCGTCAGCACCGCCCAGCCGGACGCAGGGAATCCGGCCGGACTTGGCGGCGTCGTAGAGCCACGAGCGGGAGACGCCGAGCATCTCGATGACCTCCGCCGGCCGAAGCAGATAGGAGTCCGTGTGTTCCATGGTGTCCTGCTCTCCAAGCCGCCGGGAGAGGTTCGCGGGCCAGGCAGTTTCCCGCGCCCTGATCACGACACGCGGCGGATGAACGCCTCGAGCGCGGCAGCTTGGTCGCTGATCACTCGCAGCGCATCAAGTGCCTCGGTCGCCGGATCGCGTCGGGCCGTGGCTCGTGCAACCTCGGCGCGCACGAGATCACCGAGCCGCACGCTCGCCGGCGTCGGCCCGCAGAGCTCGCGAAACGACGACCACGTCTCGTCGTCTACGGCCACCCGGGCCACTCGTGCGCCAGGCGAAAGCGCCGAGCCGCCTCGAAGCCGATCCGCCTTGCCCGCTGATGCCTGGCCCGTCGAACGTGGCCTTCTCTTGCGATTGCGCCGTGCCATCGCTGTAGCGCGACTGTATACGGCACCGCAGGTGCATGTGCGTGCCCGGCCTTGGGTTGCGCTGTTGAGCGACCTCCGACGTCAAGGCGGGCGCTTCGGTCGAGCCGTTCAGCGACCTCCGCCGCCAGGGGTCGTAGCCGGCTCTCGGGCGAGTCGTCCAGCGACCTCCCTTGACGCGCGTGCGAACACCTGCTGCTTTCGCCAGTCAGGAGCACTCGAAGTCGCCGGACCGCGAGTGCTGCGATGCGCGAGAAGCGACAGTCGCGAGCGCGGGCACGGACTATCGCTTCTGCTGCTCCTATGTCAAGAGATTGATGGGTGGGGATGTCCTGGACCGGGCGGGGCGGGGTCGAGGAGTAGGTGCCAGATGCGGCGGGCGAGGTGGCGTTTGAGGCAGCGGATGGCGTCTTTGGTGGTCTTGCCTTCGGAGCGTTTGCGGTCGAGGTAGGCGCGGGTCTCGGGGTGGCAGCGGGCGCGGGTGATGGCGATTCGGTGGATGGCGGTGTTGATCTGGCGGTTGCCGCCGCGGTCGAGGCGGTGGCGGTGGGTGTTGCCGGAGCTGACGGGGATCGGTGCGATGCCGCCGGCGCGGGCGAGTTTGGCGTCTGTGGAGAAGCGGTGCGCGCCGGCGATCTCGCCGATCAGCTTGCCGGCGGTCAAGGGCCCGAAGCCGGGTTCTGCGAGCAGCTGCGGGGCGGCCTGGGCGACGAGCTCGGCGATCTCGGCCTCGAGCGCGTCGATGGTGTGTGAGAGCTCGCGCAGGTGGCGCAGCTCGTCGCGCGCGATCCTGATCCGCGCGGTCTGCTCGGCGCGGGCCAGGCGCCGGCCGATCCGTGTCGACCACTTCTTCGAGAGCAGCGCGCAGCCCGGGAGCTCGAGCTCGGGCCAGAGGTCGTGCAGGTGCCAGAGCAGGTCGTTGTAGAGCGCGACCCGTATGCGAACGAGTCGTTCGCGGTGATCGATCAGCAGCCGGATGTCGAGCTCGACGCCGGCCAGCTCGGCGACCGGCAGGCGGTCGAGGCCTTCTCGCAGCGCGGCCCGCGCGACCGCGATGGCGTCGATGCGATCAGACTTGCCGCGATCGCGGCCGTTGCGGCGTTCGCTCGCCGTCAGCCGCGCCGCGACGCGAATCACGCGCTCGCCACGGACGAGCAAAAACCGCTCGAGGGCTCCCGAGACGTGCCGGCAGTCCTCCAGCGCCCAGACCCGCTCGCCGCCCAGCCCGCGAGCCCAGTCCAGGGCCGCGGCAAAGCCGCGAGCGCCGACCTCGATGGTCTTTTCGCCGGCCATCTCGCCGGTGGTCGCGTTAACCGCAGCGATCGTGTGCGATCGCTTGTGCATGTCCGCACCGAGCACGATCATGACCCCGTCCCCTTTCACCTCGACTGAAAGCGGACCTCCCGGCGGACATGGCTTGCTTGGGGCGGTGCCACGCTCCTATCAAGTCACGCCGGGACGTCCCCGACTGGCGACGAGCGACACAGCGAAAGCCAGTCAGGCCCAACGGCCGACAGCGTGAAAGCGAGTCAGCTCGCCACCGGTCGGAGCCTCCCTTCGAGGCCGGACGTCACGCCGAATCCAAACAGCAAGCCTCAAAGGAGCAGTGGTCGACGACCGGATTTCGGGAGCTACTCGGGGACGGGGATGTCTGCGGCGACGAGCGTGCCGCCGTCGGCCGGGCGCTCGACCCGGAGCTGCCCGTCGAGGACGGCGAGCCGGTCCGCCAACCCGAGCAGCCCGCTCCCGTCGGACCGGGCGCCTCCGATGCCGTCGTCGCGCACCTGGACGCGGACGGTGCTGTGCTCGACGCGCGCCGTGACCGTGGCGTGTCGGGCGTGAGCGTGCTTGGCGATGTTGGTCAGCGCCTCGGCGACGACGAAGTAGGCGGTCGCCTCGACCGCGGCAGGCAGCCGACCCACGGACACGTCGATCGCGACCGGCACCGGCATCCGCGAAGCCAGCGCGTCCACGCCCGCGCGAAGCCCGCCCCGGGTCAGTGCCCCGGGCAGGATGCCGTGCGCAAGCTCACGCAGCTCGACCGTCGCCTGCTCGGCGTTGTCGAGCGCCTCGCTCAGCAGCGCGGGGAAGTCCTCCTCCCCGTTCTGCACGGCGTGCTGTGCCAGCTTCAGCGTGATGACCGTGTGCACCAGCCGCTGCTGCGCGCCGTCGTGCAGGTCGCGAACGACGCGCCGGCGCTCGTCGTCGGTCGCCGCCACGATCCGCGCCCGCGACGCCGCCACCTCGTTCCGCGCTTCGGTGTTCGAGATCGCCGTCGCGACGAGCTCGGCGAAGTTCTCCAGGCGCGACTCGGTGTCCACGGGGAGCGCCTGGGGTTGTTTGGTGTGGACGGCCAGGGTGCCCCAGAGACGGCCCTCGACCAGGATCGGGCTGGCGACCGAGGATCTGATCCCGCGCTCCCGGATTACGACGGCGATCGGTCCGGCAACGTCGCTCCAGTCATCGATCCGGGCGGCTCGAGGTGTGTTGAGGATCAGTGTCGCCGGATCGCCTGCCTCGGTCGGCCAGCGGACCCCGACCTCGGGCGGCTCGTCGGCGGCGGCCCAGGTGGCTACGACGGTCACCGTGTCGTCGGTCTCGCGGCGGGCCATACCCGCGAGGTCCGCGCCGAGCAGCGCGCCAACCTCTTCGGTGACGGCGCCGAAGAGCTCGCTCGAAGGCACACCATGTGCGACCAGCGTCGCCACGCGCCGCAACGCAGCCTGCTCATCAGCGAGCCGCCCGACCTGCGTTCGCGCCTCGGTATTCGAGATCGCCGTGGCGACGAGCTCCGTGAAGGCAGCGATCCTCGACTCGGCGTCCACCGGGAGCGGCCGGTCGCCCTTCGAGGCGGCGATCATCACGCCCCAGAGGCGCTGGTCGACGACGATCGGGGCGCCCACCGACGAGCGGAGACCCCGCTCCCGGCCCAGTGCTGCCGCATGGCCCGACGCGTTCTCATAGTCGTGCACCCGAGTGGGCCGCCCGGTCCGCGACACCACCCCTCCAACGCTCTCGCCGTCGAGATCGACACGCGTGCCGATCGGTATCTGATCTCCGGCGGGACTCCAGCCGGCGACCGCGGTCGAGGTCCCGTCGACGTCGTAGCGCGCCATGTGCGTCCATTCGACACCGAGCAGCAGGCCGACCTCACGCGCCACCGCCGCAAACACGTCGGGTGGCGGGACGCCGCGGGCGACCAGCGTCGCCACGCGGCGCAGCGCGGCCTGCTCGTCCGCCAGCCGGGCAAGCACCTCCCGGCTCGCGGTGTTGGAGATCGCCGTGGCCACCAGCTCGGTGAACTCGGCGAGCCGATCCTCGATCTGGTCGGGCAGCGGCGCACGATCGGTCGAGTCGGCCGCCATCGCCCCCCAGACCTCGCCGTCGACGATGATCGGCGCGCCGGCGACCGAGCGGACCCCGGTCGAGCGGGCGGCGTCGGCGATAGCGCCGGTCACCGCGGCAACATCGTCGATCCTCGCCGGGCGGCCGGTCTCCAGGACCAATGCGGCGATCGTCGGGCCGTCCAGCGGCCAGCGGCCGGCCGCCTGGAACGGATGCGGACGCTCGCCCCAGGCGCCCATCACGGTCGCCGTGCCGTCGCGCTCGTAGCGCCACACCACGACCAGCGGCAGCCCGATCACCTCGCCGACCTCCCTGGCGATCGCCGCGAACACCTCCGCCGACGTCGCCCCGCCGGCCACCAGCGTCGCGATCCGCCGCAGCGAGCCCTCCCGCGCCGCCATCACCGCATCGTGCTCGCGCAGCACCCGTTCGGCACGCAAGCGGTCCTCGATGTCGGTGAACGCCACGACGGCGCCGCGGCCCTCCGACATCGCGATCGGCACCGACACATAGGACACAGGGAACATCGAGCCGTCGCGCCGGAAGAACCAGTCCAGCTCGCGTGCGACCGTCTCGCCGGTGCTCCGCGGGAGGAGCATCGGGCAGTCGGCGACGGGGTGCGGCGTCCCGTCCGGATACCGGTAGTGAATCGTCTCGTGGCTGCGGCGCCCGGACAGCTCGTAGGCGCTGTCATAGCCCAGCGCCGCGATCGCGGCGGTGTTGGCGAACCGGATCACGCCATCGGGATCCACAACCCAGATCGGCTGCGCCGCCGCCTCCAGCACAGCAGCGAGGAAGCCCTCGACATCGAGCCTCAGGGCGGCCAGATCAGTAAGGAAATCAGGCACGGCAAGCTCCGCAATATGTAAGTTGAGATACCCCGGGCCTTTGCCTGTGAGCCTCGGACAAGTCACGGGCCCGCCAACGTCCTGCTGCTTTTGCCTCTGCGGTGCGCAGTCTTCGCTGCTTCGTCGCGCGGCCGGCCCGCGCAATGCGGTAGTCCGGGGAGCGGGTCCACGGACTCGCGGTCGAGCGGTTCCGTGTGGCGAGGAGAGGTGCCATGGCTGCTCTTGTCACGACGTCGGCCCGTGCCCTCGAACGGTCGAGGCGCGGTTCGTATCGCCGCCGACCCTCGGACCGGGAGTGCTCAGGCCGCGATGGCCTCCGCGTGCCAGAGGGCGTCGACGGCACGTTCTGCCGCCGCGAGGCTCTCGGCGGCCAGCGGCTTGAGCGCGGCCATCGCCGGCGTCACGTCGGCCAGCGTCAGCTCGGCGGTGATGAACCGCGGCATCAGTCCCGTCGAGGCGAGGCCGTGGGGCAGCCACTGCTCGGCGTGGTCCCACCCCTCGCGCGGCGTGCCGGGCGCGTAGCCGCCGCCGCGGGCGGCGAGCACGACGAGATCGCGCCCGCCGAGGAGCCCCTCGTGAGTCGCCGGGTCCACCGAGAGCCCAGGAGCGATGACGTGATCGACCCACGCCTTGACCGTGCTGGGCGCGCCGAAGTTGTAGACGGGGAGCCCGAGCAGGATCGTATCGGCCGCCCTGATCTCGCCGACGAGCTCCTCCGTGAGCGCCCATGAGGCGGCCTGGGCGGGCGTGTGCTCCGCAGGCGCCACCATCCGCGCGGGGCCACTCTCCGCATCGAGATGCGGCACCGGGTGGACGCCAAGGTCGCGGTAGGTGACGGTCCCGCCCGGGTGGGCGGCAAGCCAGCCACCCGCCGCCCGGGCGCTGAGCCGGCGGCTGATCGAGCGTTCACCCTGGATGCTTGAGTCGATGTGCAGGAGGTGATGGGCCATGTCGTTTGTCCTAACGCATTCGTTTGTTCTAGGCAAACGAGTTGTAGCACAGGAATGATCGACGCGCCATGGCCTAGACTGTTCCCATCACCTCCCAGCCCGTCATCGACCAGCCGACACACCGTTCCGCCGGCGCCCTGATCGCTCATCTCGCGCGGCGCATGCGGCTGCGCGTCGAGTCGACGCTCGCCCCGTTCGGACTGCGCCCGCGCCACCTCGTCGCGCTCACCGTGCTCCGCGACGGCGGCGGTAGCACGCAGCAGGCGCTCTCCACGACGCTCCAGATCGATCGCACCAACCTCGTCGGACTACTCAACGAGCTTGAGGCCGACAAGCTGATCGAGCGCCGGCGCTCAAGCGAGGACCGCCGGCGCCACATCGTCGAGCTCACGACGGCCGGCGCGAACCGGCTCGCAAAAGCGGAATCCGCGCTCTCCACCATCGAGGACGAGGTGCTCGGCCACCTCGACGCCGAGCAGCGCGAGACGCTCTACCGCCTCCTGCACCAGGCGACCAGCGACCAAGTCGTCGACTGCGGCCACACGGTCGACGACTGTTGACGCGGCCACCCGCGGGTGGACCGCCTCGACCGCTCGCTGAGCGGCGCGATCCGGCCCCCGGAGGCGTCGGCTGGCTGGCGCTCGACGGCGCAGCGACCGCGCGCTACCTCAGCGGCCGGCCGCTCCCAGGCGGCGCGACACGCGGAGAGCAGGGCGAGAGCCGGTAGCACGATGCACCTGGGGCCGGGCGTGCGATCGTCGGCTCAGTGCACCCGCGGCGCGTTCTGGGATCGACCGTCCCCGAGGCGTCGCGGTAGGTAGAACGTCAACGTCCGGAGCTCCCCGCTAACAACGGAAAGGAAGACGTGGTCGCGGGGCTGCTGCTTTCGCTCAAAGCGACAGCACGGCTGCGGGTAGTTGAGCGCGTCGTCGCGCTTCAACGCCGTCCAAGATGAAAGCGCCCTCGCGGAATACCGATGGCAAGACCCGGGGCTAGAAGTCCCACCGGCTGGCGCCGTGCGGCGGCCGGAGACCGACACCGAAGGCCGTGCGGATCCGAAAGCCGAAGAGCCACCACGGCGCAGGCCCTGCGCTCTGGGCGCTGTAGGGCGCCGTGATGGCATCGCCCTCGACCTGCGCGGGCCACCCACCCTGGTCATAGGCGGCCGCCACAGCGGTCAGCGTTCCGGGGTCCGTCTCCCGCCGCGCCTCACCTTCCAGAACGAGATCGATCCCGTCGAGCCGCATCGACAACGTGCAGGAAGCATTCGCGGCGAGATTGCGCGCTTTTCGGGCCCCGGGGCCACTAGTGAAGAACAGATCACCGTCACGAACGAGCACGCCCACGCCGGCGGCGTGCGGCCTTCCATCGGGGCGAACCGTCCCAAGGAAGCACGGCACCGCGGGCGGCAGCGACCCGGTGCCGAGGGCCTCGGCCGCGCGGCTCCAAGGCATCGACTCCTGGCCATACAGAGTGGCCAGGTTGGTGGTTTCACGCGGTTCGGGATGGCCCATGCGGTCCTCTTGGGTTCGGTCTCAGACACAGAGATGGTGCGAGCTGGGACCGGTTCGGCTACGAAATCTCATCGCCGTCGCGGGTCGGCGCCCCGCCGTCTGTGATGCCGGGAAACAGCGACGCCGTGAAATATCAGGACACTTGATCGGCTTGCGCTTTCGGCTGCATTGCAACAGCGAGCGTCGGGGCGCATTGCAACGGGCGGCCTGCAGTTTCAACGCGCGACTGCTTCTTGCAGGTCACGCTGCGAAACGGTGCCAACCGGGAAGCCCGAAATCCCCCAGTAATCGCTACCGCGTCGTCTTTGTCCTCGACACGCCGGCGGCAATCTCACTGCGGTCCATCGATCGCCCAAACCCACCCGTGGCCATGATGCGTGACAACACCCGTGACAACATCCACCCCGTCCGACGCGTCCGAACCGTCCACCCAGCCGGACGCAAAGGACGCTGCAGAGCCAACCGGACGCATAGCGAACCCTCAACACCAACTTGAGGGCCTGGTCCGGATCACACCGGGTGGAGGTTCGAGTCCTCTTCGGCGCATGGAAAGGCCCCGCATAGCGGGGCCCTTTCTTTGTCTGCAGGGGGGTTCGGTGATTCGCTCTCCGGGTCGTTGGCAACGCCTCCGGCAACCTGCGGCCAGGTGCCGCTACACCCCAAGCCGCTTGGGCGGCGCGTCGGGCAAGGAACTTGCGCTCGCAAGGGACGCATGAGCCGCAACTAGCATGCGCCGAGCATTCCCGGCGCCGTGCGCGGCGTCGCTACGCGGCGGCCTGCAGAGGCTTGTACAACGGTTCAATTCCGGTCCGCGCCTGCTCGTGGGCGCGAGGACTCACGTGGCCGAGGAAACGCACGGACATCCAACAGTCGCCGATGGCGATGTCGCGGGCTCGGCCGCCACGGCGCATCCGGCCGGCGAGCCATCGGCTGCGACCGGCTCGCAGTCCTCGCGGAGCCTCGGGCGGGGCACGCGGTCCTGGCTCGCCCGGCACGCCGTCTTCCTCACGGTGCTGCTCGCCGGAGTCGCGTTGCGTGCGGTCACCCAGGAGACCTACCGGCCCGCGCTGCTCTTCTTCGATTCCCGACGCTACCTGGGCAACATCGTGCCCATCAACCCCGGCGGGTACGCACCTCTCGGCTACACCGTGCTCGCCAAGGTCGTGCTGCTCGTTGTGCACGACCTCGCCGCCCTGGCGGCGGTCAACCACGTGATGGCGCTGGCCTCCGGCGTGCTCGTGTACGCCGTCATGGCGCGACGCGGCGTGGCGCGGTGGCTAGCCGCGCTGGCGACCGTGCCGCTCATGCTCGACGCCTATCAACTCGTCCTCGAGCAGATGGTGATGTCCGACGTGCTGTTCGAGCTCTGCGTCACGGCGGCCCTGGTCGCGCTGACGTGGCACGCGATACCGCGCCACCGGGACGCCGCCATCGCGGGGCTCTGCTTCGCGGGCGCGGCGCTGACGCGCTACGTCGGCGGTCCGCTGGTGATCACCGGCCTGCTATTCGCCCTCCTCACGGCGGGTCCGCTGCGGCGGCGACTCGGACTGGCAGCGGTGCTCGTCTGCTCCTGCGGACTGGCCCTGGGCGCGTACGCGGCCTACAACGATGCCCGCAACGGGACCTTCGGCATCTCGAGCCACACCGCCGCCAGGAGCATCTACGCGCGGGTGGCGACCTTCGCCGACTGTCGCCGACTGGCGCTGCCCGCCTACGAACGGCAGCTCTGCCCACGCCGCGGATCTGTGCGGCCGAGGACCGGCTCCCTGATCGAGGGATACACCTTCAACCACAACTCGCCGCTGCACCACGTCGTCGCGCCCGCGGGGCACACGAAGGAGCAACTCCTCGACGACTTCAGCAAACGGGTGATCCTCCACCAGCCGTGGGCCTTCGTCCGAGCCGTCGCCGCGGATTTCGTCCGCCCCTTCCTCGCCTGGACGCGCTCACGCCGGCACGGGGAGATTCCCATCGAGCGATGGCGGTTCACGGGCCACTACCCCAGGTACGGAAGCGCCGGCAGCCTCGTACACCGCTGGGGCGGCGGGGCGCCGCGAGCCGATCGCACGCTCGCACGGGTCATGCGGGGCTACCAGCTGAGCGTCGGCTATACCCCGGGCATCGTCCTCGCCGTCTCGTCGCTCCTTGCTCTCGCCGCCGCCCTCGGCGTCACCCGGAGGACGCGGGAGTCGGGCCTGCGTGCGGTGTGCCTGCTGTGGGCCTCCACCGGCTTGCTGCTGTTCCTCGTAGCCGTGCTGTACGAGTTCAGCTGGCGCTATTTCGTCCCCGTGATCGTCGCCCTCCCTCCGGCGGGCGCGTTCGCGCTGACGGCGTTCCGCGGCAGACGCGGGCGCGGCGACGTCGCCGCGTGACCCGTTCACCAGGGCGAGTCGGTGACCGACTGCCGACCCGGCGGTCGGGTGGCGCCGGATCTCGCCGCCTAGGCCATGGGCGGGATCCGCGGACGGGATCGCGTCTCGCTGCGGGGCCGAGGAGCGGGGGCGCGACGGCGCGCCGCGCGGTGAATCAGGCCGGCACGGGCGAGGATCGGCAGCACTCGCGGCTCGCGCAGCCATGCCGCGGACCGCTTGTCCCGTTCAAAGCGGGCCAGTGCCCGCACGACGGAGCCCTTGCCCGATGCGAACGCGAGCGAGCGTCGGAGCTCCTGCGGGTCGAGATCGCGGTCGGCGCCGGGCGGCACGTGCCTGCGGATCAGCTGCTGCCGCAAGGCGACCGCCTGGTCCTGGTACTCGGAGGAGAACTCGAGGAACCTGCGCGGCCTCCATGACCTCACGAGCAGGTGGTGCAGCCGGATGGCGATCGGATCCACCGCCCGCTGGTCTCCGGTCAGCTCGCGAAGCGTGTCGAGGATCCGCAGCACGGACTCCGTCCGCTCCCGCATGAAGGGCCGGCGCTGCCGGGAGATGCCACCCCGGTCGATACCAGCGTCCTTGACGTAGTAGGCCTGATCTCCCATGACTGAGATCCGCCCGGCACGCGGAGCGACCTGGGCGAGGAAGATTCCGTCCTCATAGGTCACCTTGCCCTCGGGAAAGCGGATGCCGTACTCGGTCAGGAGCGCCCGGCGGACCAGCTTGTGGCAGGTCAGCGACCGGAAGACCGCGGTCAGCGGAGCTGTGGGCCTGAGGCCAGCGCAGTTGCGTACGGCGACGATCTTGTCGCCGTCGATCTTGATGGTTCCGAGCACCACGATGTCGCTGCCGTTCTGATGCGCAAACGTCAGAAGCCGCCGCAGCGTGTTGGACGCAAGGCGATCGTCGGCGTCGACGTAGAGGACGAATTCGCCCCGAGCGACGTCCGTCCCGATGTTGCGCGGCTGCCCGGGCCACCCCGAGTTCTCCTGGTGGATGACGCGGAAGTTCGGGTGGGCTGCCGCGAAGGCGTCGAGCACGGCGCCGCTGCCGTCCGACGAGCCATCGTCCACGGCGACCACCTCGTACTCCTCGGGCGCGAGGTCCTGGCCGACCAGCGACGCCAGGCACCTCTCGAGGTAAGGCAACCCGTTGTAGACCGGTACGACCACGCTGACCCCAAGCCCAGTCACCCGATCCTCCATGCCGGCGTCTTGCCCGGGTGTAGGGGGCCCTGGAACCCGCGCTGCAATGGCGAGAACCGGCTCGCCGCCGCCAAACGGCGCGACCGGCGGAACCGCGGCGTCGGGGGGCCGAGCGGCGCGCCATCGGCGCCTGGTCGAGCACGGTGATGCGCACGACGTCCGGAACCGGGAAGAACGGACGTCGTCCGCGCGCGGTGACTGAGACGGTCTCCACGTCGTGACGCTCGGCGAGCTCGCCCGCGAGGGCGAACACGACACGTGCGATGCCGCTCATCGCGAAGCCGCGGACGACGACGAACGTGATCGTCTGCCGATGCGCGGGCGGGGCGGTGCGCCTCCGCAGCAGCGGCCTGGCGAACCGGATCGCCCGACGCTGGGCGGCAAGGCGCACCCGGCTCGGCCGGCGGCGCTTTCCGGTTCGCGCATCCGACGCGCACGCGTCGGAATCGCGGCATGTGCAGCAACATAAGTTGGCCTGGCTGACCGCTGCCTGAACGCTGCGGCGGGCGAGCCGCCCTGCGGGCACGGTCACGGGCAGCGGGGTTCGGTAGTGATAGATGAAGTCCGAGGACGCGGCGGGAGCGAGGATCATCACCATCGCGAGGGCGCCGAGGGCAGCGTCGCGGCGCGCAGTCCAGAGCCGCGCGCACCGCCCCGCCAAAGACCGCGAGCTGGGCGGCGAGCATGTCGGCTGCGAGCAGGGGGACCGTGGGTGAACACGATTGCCCCGTAGCGGCGCAGCCCACGCGTGACCGTCGTCCCGGGCTCTGTCGCGCGCGTAGCCGTATCGGTGCAGGACGAGCGGTGGCCCGCCCGTGGGTCGGAGCGCGAGGATCCGGAAGGGTCCGACCGTGACGACGTGCGGTCCAGCTCGGGCATGTCCGCGTCCATGTCGAGGCGCCCTCCTGTGAGCTGCTCGTCGCAGCGAACGGCGTACGACGAGTTCCCCCGGCTCGACGAGGACTCGCTGGCTATCGAGCTGGTCGCGTCGAGCCCGGCGAGTAGCCGCGATCTGCCGCGAGCGGCTGGACCGGCTCGCGCTCTGGCTGTGCTGGGGCGGCCGGGCTGCTGCTGTGCGCGGAGAGCGGGAGCCTCGGGGATCCCCGCTCGTCGGTCATGGGGCCACGAGCCGGGTCATCATCTCGATCGCCTCGCTCCGGGTGCATCCCTGTTGGCGTACGAGCGAGCGCCACGTGGTGAAGGCCATCGCGTGTGCGACAGCGGCTCGCGTCCGGTGGGCGGGGCGCCCGCGACCCTTGCGGCCCGTCATCAGCGTGGTGTGTGCGGCGTCCATGTAGGCGACAAAGCGCGCGAACTGCGTCCGCACGGCGTCGACGACGTCCATGTCGCGCAGGAGGTTCGAGAGCATCGGCTCGGCTTCCTCGTAGTAGGCGTAGAGCTCGGTCAGCGCCCGGTCGAGGCGTTCGTCGGGGTCGCGGATCGTCGCCCATCCGTCGAGGTCGGGGAGCGGATGCTGCGCCGCCCAGTGACCGGAGCAGGCGATGAACAGTGCTGCCTCATCGGGGAAATGGCGGTAGAGCGTTGAGCGACGAACCCCGGCGTGTTCGGCGACAGCACTCATCGACGTGCGCGCGGGGCCGAGCGTTCCGTGGAGTTCCACGGCGCTTTCGGTGATGCGCAGTCGCGTGCTCTCCTGGCGCTCGGCGCGAACCTTCATCCGGTATGGGCGCTTTTCATCGGCCATGCGCGTACCGCCAAACGTTGACACACGGGCCTGACGTACGTAGATTCGCACGACAGCGTTGTCCAATGAAAGAGGATGTCGTGAGCGTCACCGCAGCGAAGGTCGTCGGGCCTACAGACGGCAAAGCCGGCTTTCTCGGCAGCATCGGGGTGCGCTTCATGATCGACGGCGCGGACGCCGCCGAGCGCTTCTCACTCGTCGAGCACCCCATGTCCGCCCGCGCGCTCGCCGCACCGCTGCATCGCCACACCAACGAGGACGAGTACAGCTTCGTCATCGAGGGCCGCATGGGCGCCCTGCTGGGCCAGGAGCACCTCGAGGCAGGCCCCGGCGACCTCGTCCATAAGCCCCGCGGCCAGTGGCACACGTTCTGGAACGCCGGCGACGAGCCCTGCCGAATCCTGGAGATCATCTCTCCCGCCGGCTTCGAGGGCTTCTTCGCCGCGCTCGTAGACCTCGGCGGCGTCGCCCGAGCCCGACCCGAGCAGCTCGGAGCGCTATGTGAACGCTACGCGCTTGAAATGGATGCCGACAGCGTGCCCGACCTGATCCAGCGCTTCGGCGTGCGCTTCCCCGCAGAACCGCTCCACTAGTTGTCGGCAGGATCTGTCGTGTTGCGCGAGCCTCGCAGACGCCAGAGGGTTCGCCGCGAACGCACATAGCCCACAGTGGTCCTGCGTACTGCTGAACGCGATGGTGGCGCGCTACGACTTCGACGCGGTGGCTCGGGCCACCGCCGACGTGCCGGCACGGCAACGGCTCGGCAGCAGTGAGCCTAGCCGTCGCGCGGCATTCCGGTTAGGGTCGCGTCGTGAGGCGTGGCTCGCTCAGACGGCGCCTGGTTCTCGCGGTGGTGGTCGCGCTCCCCGCCGTGGCGCTCGCGGCCGCGGACGCCCAGGCGGTGAGCATCACCGAGTTCCCGCTGCCCATCGCCAACAGCGCGCCGCTGGGGATCGCGCCGGGCCCCGACGGCAACGTCTGGTTCACCGAGAACCGTGGCCACCGCTTCGGGCGCATCACGCCCGCGGGGAAGATTGACGACTTCTCGACCGGCTCGGGGATCAGCGCCGACGCGCTGCCGGCGCAGATGACCGTCGGTCCCGACGGCAACCTGTGGTTCACCGAGGAGGCGCCCAGCCGGATCGCGCGGCTGAAGGTGACGGGACCGGGTGGGCCCCAAGCCACGGAGTTCTCGGCCGGCATCACGCCTGGTGCACAGCCCGAGGGCATCACCGCGGGGCCCGACGGCAACCTGTGGTTCACCGAGTTCGCCGGGAGCCGGATCGGGCGCATCTCGCCGGCCGGAGTGGTCAAGGAGTTCGCCGCCGGGCTCACTCCCAACAGCATGCCGCTCGGCATCGCCGCCGGACCCGACAACCTACTCTGGTTCACCACGCTGCGGTTCCCGAACAACCCGGTCGTGCGGATAGACCTGTCGGGCACCCCGGCCGAATTCACGCAGGGCATCACCCCGAGCAGCGAGCCGGCGCGGATCGTCCGCGGCCCCGACGGGAACATGTGGTTCAGCGAGCAGACGAAGAGCACGATCGGGCGCATCACCGAGGCCGGCGTCGTGACCGAGTTCTCCGCGGGCATCAGTCCGGACGCCGGCCCCGTGGGGCTCACCGTTGGCCCGGACCGCAATATCTGGTTCGCCGAGTACGGCGGCACGTCGGGGCGCCGCATCGGCCGCATCACGCCGTCCGGCGCGGTGACCGAGTACGCGATCGGGATCACGGCCGCGCCGATCGAGATCACCCTCGGGCCCGACGGCAATTTGTGGTTCACGGAGGAATCGGGCAACCGGATCGGCCGGGTGCGGCTTGACCCCGCCGTCACGACCGGCGGCGCACAGGCGATCGGCTCGAGCGGCGCCACGCTGGCGGGCGCCGTGGACACGATCGGCTCCGCCACGAGTTTCACCTTCGAGTACGGGCGCTCGACGGCGTACGGCTCGGCCTCGGCGCCCAGAACGCTCGCGGCGGGCGGAACGCCGGCCGGCGTGACCGCGGGCATCGGCGGCCTGCAACCGTCGACGCTCTACCACTACCGGTTGGTCGCGACCAACCGGCAGGGGACGACCCGCGGCGCCGACCGGAGGTTCACGACGGCGTCAGGGGCCGCGGGCGGCAGCGGCGCAGGCGCGCTGGACCGCAGGGGGCCGCGAATGGTGCTGTCCCGGCACGGGCTGCGCCTCCGGCATGGCGTGATCCGCGTGGCGCTGACATGCCCGTTGTCCGAGACGCTCGGCTGCCACGGGCGCGTAGGGCTGCAGACCTCGGCGAAGCTGCACGTGCGCAGCGGCGCGCCGCGCAGGCGGCTCTCACTCGGGGCGGCACGCTTCCGCATCGCGGCCGGGCAGACACGGGGCGTCGCGGTCCACGTCTCGAAGCTCGGCCGCCTGGTCGTGCATGCTCGGCGGCACGTCACCGTGCGCGTGCGCGTGACCGGGATCGACCGCAGCGGGAACACGAGGCGCGTCGTGGTCCAGCGCGTCCTGCGCGGTTGAGCGCGCCGCGGCCAACTTCGCCGCCAGCGCCGGATCGCCGCGGAGGTTCGAGTCTTCTTCGGCGCATCGCAGAAAGCCCCACT
>JAXDHR010000075.1:0-68833 GCA_034664425.1 Solirubrobacteraceae bacterium | reverse complement strand
CCATCATCGGATCGATACCGCGCTCGAACAGCGACGCGAGCGCCTCGCGCACCACGCGGTCGCCGTCGTTCTCGAGCCGGTTGACCTCGATCGTGAAGTGCCGGATGTCGCCGAACGAGCGCAGCCGGGGGATCGCCCCGTTGAGCTGGCGAGCGGCCTCGTGGAGGATCTTGGCCATCTCCTGCGCCTGCTCCATCGGCGCCTCGATCCGGTAGAGGCCGAGGAAGTCCGCGACCTCCTCGGTGAAGTCGACGATGTCGTCGAGCGCGGACGCCAGCGCGTAGATGTCCTCGCGGTCGATCGGCGTGACGAACGTCGAGTTCAGCCGCTGCACGATGTCGTGCGTGATGCGGTCGCCCTCCTGCTCGCAGACGAGGACATCGCGCGCCAGCTCACCGTGGTCGGGCCACTGCTGCAGCATTCGCTCCAGCAGTTCGGTGGCACGGAGGATGTTGGCGCCCGCCTCGTCGAACAGGTCGAAGAACCCGCGCTCCTTGGGAGCGAACAACTGCGTCAGTCGTGACATCGGCGGCCCAGTCTACGTAAACGACTCGTCAACGCCGTGTGAACCGGCGGTCAGATCTGCTCAGGCGGTCGTGCGCGGTGCCCTCGGCAGCTGCGCCCGCAGCCGGTCGAGCTCCTCGGGGGCGATCCCGTAGGTGTGCTCGGGGCCGGGGAAGCGCCGCGCCCGCACGTCCTCGGCGTAGCTCTCGAGGCCCTGCACCATGACCTGCTTGACCTGGGCGTAGCGCTTGACGAACTTCGGCTGGAAGCCGTCGTGGATGCCGAGCAGGTCGTGCAGGACGAGCACCTGGCCGTCGGTGCTGGTGCCTGCGCCGATGCCGATCACGGGGATCTCCATGTGGCCCATGATCACGTCGGTGACCTCGGCGGGGATCGCCTCGAACACGACCGCGAAGCAGCCGGCCCGCTGGAGCGCGACGGCGTCCTCGAGTACCTGGCGGGCGCGCGCGGCGGTGCGGCCCTGGGCGCGGTAGCCGCCCAGGGCGGTCGCCGTCTGCGGCGTGAGGCCCACATGGCCCATCACGGGCACGCCGGCGCGGACGATCGCCCGCGCACGCTCGGCGCTGGCGCCGCCGCCCTCGAGCTTGACCGCGTCGACGCCCGCCTCCTTGACGAAGCGGTGCGCGGTGGCGATCGCCTGCGCGTCGGAGGCCTCGTAGGAGCCGAACGGCAGGTCGCCGACCAGCAGCGGCGTGCGCAGCCCGCGGCGCACGGCCGCCGCAAGCATCAGCAGCTCCTCGACGGTGACGGGAACGGTGTCCTCGTAGCCGAGGACGTTGTTGGCCGCGGAGTCGCCGACGAGCACGACGTCGACTCCTGCCGCCTCGACCGCGACGGCGCTCGGATGGTCGTAGGCGGTGACCATGACGATCGGCTCGCCGAGGTCGCGCATCTCGGCGAGCTTGGTCAGCGTGACGCGCTTGCGGGCGGGCGGCTCGGGAACGCGGGGACGGGGGGCGGAGGACATGGACTGCTCCTTGAGCATGGTCGGCGCCGGCTCAGCCGGTCGCCGCCGGTGGGCGGAGGTCGAGGGGTGCATTGTCGATCAGTCGGGTGGCGCCGATGCGAGCGGCCAGGACGAGAAGTACCCGTCCGGGCGCCCCATCGGACACGGTGAAGGCCTCGGGGTCGACGAGCTCGACGTACTCGGGCTCGACGTCGCGCGCGGCGAGCGCCCGGAGGGCGGCGTCGCGCACGGCAGCGCCGTCGCCGGCACCGTCGCGGGCGACCGCCTCGGCGGCCAGCAGCGCCTCGGAGAGCGCGACGGCCCGCCCGCGCTCCTGGGGCGAGAGCCGGGCGTTGCGGCTTGAGAGAGCGAGGCCGTCGGACTCGCGCACCGTCGCGACGACCTCGATGCGCACGGGCAGGTCGAGATCGGTCGTCATCCGCCGCACGACGGCAACCTGCTGGGCGTCCTTGGCGCCGAAGAACGCGACGTCGGGCGCGACGATGTTGAACAGCTTGGCCACGACGGTGCAGACACCGGCGAAGTGCCCGGGGCCGCGGACCGCACCTTCGAGCTGCTCGGTGAGGCCGGCGACGGCGACCGTGGTGGCGAAGCCGGGGGGGTAGATCGCCTCGGCGGGCGGCGCGAACAGCACGTCGACCCCCACCGCAGCGGCGAGCTCCGCGTCGCGCGCCTCGTCGCGCGGGTAGGCCGCGAGGTCGGCGGCCTCGTCGAACTGCGCCGGGTTGACGAACAGCGACGCGACGACCTCGTCGCACTGCTCGCGCGCCGCGCGCATCAGCGCGAGGTGGCCCTCGTGCAACGCGCCCATCGTCGGCACCAGGCCGACGCTGCGCTCCGCCGCGCGCGCGGCGGCGACGCGCGCACGGATCTCGGGCACCCCGCGCAGCGTCCTCATTGCGCCGCCAGCTCCCGGGTCGCGTCGGCGAGCGCGTCGAAGAGCGCCAGCAGCTCGGGCGTGCGCTCCGCGACCGCTTCGCGCTGGCGGGCGACGGTCGCCTCGTCGCCACGGGCGATCGGTCCGGTCAGCGCCGCCCGCGCGCCACGCCGAGCCCAGTTGTCGGCGGCCGCCCGGACGAGCGGTGCGAGCAGCTCGCGATCGACCCCCGCCGTGGCCGCGAGCGACTCCGCGGCCCCCTCGAGCGTCACGAGGAAGTTGGACGCCATCGAGGCGGCGGCGTGGTACGCGGCACGGTCGGCGTCGGCGACCTCGGTCGGCCGCATGCCGGCGCTCGCGGCCAGGGCCCGGGCGGCGTCGAGCGCGCGCCGCGTGGTCCCGGCGACCGCGCAGCCCGCGCCCTGCAGGACGCCGGGCGCGGCGTCGCGCGGGACCGTCATCAGCGGATGCAGGGAGAACGCTTCGTGCGGCATGAGCGCGTCGAGAGCGGTGGCGCCGGAGCAATGGCCGACCAGGCGGCCGTCGCGGGGCTCGAGCGCGCGGGCCGCGGCGGCGATCTCGCCGTCAGGAACGCACAGCACGACGAGCGCGGCGTCGGCGGGCGCGGTGCCGCGCCCGAGCGGGCCGGTCACGTCACGGCCGGCGGTGCGCAGGGCGCGGGCCAGCGCGAAGCCCAGGCGTCCTGCGCCCACGATCGAGATCGAGTCCAGCTCTCGCATGAGATACCGGCTGCGGAAGGGAGGAAGGGGAGAACTCTGCGTCGGAACGGTCCGCGCCCGGGACGGGTCGCGGCCACCTGTCACGGAGGATAGCCCGGAGATTGCGGCGTCGCGGCGGCAGGGCGTTCGTGGCCGCCGGGGCCGGTACTACAGTCGGGACGATGAGCAGCGCAGCCGACCGGCGCGAGGAGCTCAAGGCCGTCTGGCAGCAGGCGTCAGGGTGCACCCGCTGTCCGCAGCTGGCCGCGACCCGCAAGACCGTCGTCTTCGGCTCGGGCAACGCGGATGCCGATCTCATGTTCGTCGGCGAGGCGCCCGGCGCCCGCGAGGACGAGCAGGGCGTCCCGTTCGTCGGCCAGGCCGGGCAGCTGCTCGACACGCTGCTCGGCGAGATCGGGCTGGCACGCGCGGAGGTGTTCGTCACGAACGTCCTGCGCTGCCGTCCGCCCCAGAACCGCGATCCGCTGCCGTCGGAGATCGACAGCTGCCAGGAGTACCTCTTCCGGACGCTCGAGCTGATCCAGCCGCGCGTGGTCTGCACACTCGGCAACTTCGCCACCAAGCTGCTGCGCGCCGATCAGACGGGCATCACGCGCCTTCACGGCCGCGAGGAGGTCCGCCGCATCGGACCGCGTACCGTCCGGCTGTACCCGATCTACCACCCCGCGGCGGCGCTCTACACGCCCTCGATGCTCGAGACCCTGCGCGGCGACTTCGCGCGGCTGCCCGAGCTGCTCGCGCTGCCGACGCCCGCGCAGCCCGCGCCGGAGGAGGTCGAGCCGGTGGTGGTCGAGGAGCAGGCCGCTGCGGCGCCGGAGCCCGAGGCGCTCCCAGAGCCCGAGCCGGCGCTCGAGCCCGAGCCGGCCCAGCTCGGCCTGTTCTGAGCCCTCGGAGAAACGTCGTCCCCGCATCCGAGCGGATGTCCGCGCTCGGACCTCCGGCGGGCGGAGTTCGCCGGCCCGTCGCCCTGTGGACCGTCAGCGATCGCTGTCGCGCAGCTGCGCTTCCCGGTCCTCAACTGTGAGCGCGTAGCGCTCGTGGTCGCGCCACTGGCCGCCGATCAGCAGGTAGCGCGGGGAGAAGCCCTCCAGGCGGAAGCCGGCCCCGCGGGCCAGCGCGATCGACGGCTGGTTGCCGGGCTGGATGTTCGCCTCGATCCGGTGCAGCGCGAGCGGCCCGAAGGCATGGTCGACGACCTGGGCGAGCGCCTCGCGCATGTAGCCGTGGCGAGCGTGGCGCGCGTCGGCGTAGTAGCCGAGATAGGCCGACTGGAAGGCCCCCCGGAAGATCTGCGAGACGGTGAACACGCCGGCGATCGCGTCCGTCTCGACGAGCCGGGCCACCAGGCAGACGAAGTCGTCGCGGCGCGAGCGCGCATAGAGCTCCTCGAACTGGTCGGAGCGCTCGGGCGGGTACGTCCACGGGCGATGCAGCTGGCGCGACTCGCGCGCGAGCTCGAGGAAGGCCTCGCTGTCGCCGCGCTCGAGCACGCGCAGGCGCACCCGCGCCCCGGCCGGGGGATCGGCCGGTTCGAGCTCGAACGAGCGCATGCCGGTTACGTCCGGCGAGCGCCGGCGCAGCAGGGCACGCCTCACGGGCGGATCGGGTGGAGCGGCACGACGTCCAATCAAAGCGCACGGCTATGGTGCCCGCGCTGACTGCTCGACGCGTCACTTCCCAGCGCCCGGCGCTCATCGACGCACGCGCGGCCGTTCGGCCGGAGCTCGGCGGCGTCGAGCGGTGGGCCCGCGAGCTGGCCGTCCGCCTGCCCGCGCTGCGCCCTGGGGGATACGCGGTGATCGCGCCTCCCGCGGCGCTGGTCCACCGCGCCGGTCACGCCTGGGAGCAGCTCGTGCTGCCCGCCCGCGCGCGGCGCGCTCGCGCTGGTGCGCTCCTGTGCCCGGCGAACCTCGCGCCGATCGCCGCGCGGCGCACCGTGCTGGTGCTGCACGACGCCGCGGCGCTGCGCCACCCGGACTGGTACGCGCCAGCCTATGTCGCCTACCATCGGGCGCTCATGCCGCTGCTCGCGCGCCGGGCCGCGCGCGTGATCACCGTGTCGCAGTTCTCGCGTTCCGAGCTCGAGGACCTGCTCGGGCTGGCGCCGGAGAAGGTCGCCGTCGTGGCCGGCGGCGTCGATGCGCGCTTCACGCCCGACGCCGACGCCGCCGCGGCGCGCGCGGTGCTTCGCCTCGCAGGCCCGTACGTGCTCTGCGTCGCGTCGCACACGGCGCGCAAGAACCTCACGGCGCTCGTACCGGCGGCCCGCGCGCTCGCGGCACAGGGCATCGAGGTCGTCGTCGCAGGCGGCCACCGCCCGCAGTTCGCCCGCGAGACGGGGCTCGACGCGCTGCGGATGCTCGGCAGCGTGGACGACGCGCTGCTCCCGGGCCTCTACGCGGGGGCGCTCGCCTTCGTCCTCCCGTCGGTCTACGAGGGTTTCGGGCTGCCGGTGATCGAGGCGATGGCGTCCGGCGTCCCGGTGGTCGCCGCGGAGGTCACCGCGCTGCCCGACACGGCGGGCGGCGCGGCCCGGCTCGCCGCGCCCCAGGGCGAGCCGATCGCCGCGGCGCTGCTGGCGCTGCTCGGTGATCCCGGCGAGCGCGAGCGCCTGCGCGAAGCGGGCCTGGCGCGCGCCCGCCGGTTCAGCTGGGACGCGACGGCGCGCGGCGTCGACGCCGTCGTGTCCGAGGTCGCGGGCTGGAACGCGTGAATGGATTCCGCCTCCACGGTTCCTTAGACTCGCGGACCGCCATGGCCCCCAGGATCGCCCTCGTCCACGACTTCCTGCTCGATCTGCGCGGGGCCGAGCGGGTCTTCGCCGCGATCTGCGACACCTGGCCGGAGGCCGACGTCTACACCGCGGTCTACGACGAGAAGGGAACGGAGGGGCGCTTCGCGCGCCGCCGGCCGCGCACCTCGTTCCTGCAGCGCATGCATCCCACAGCGCGTACCTTCCGGCCGCTGCTGCCGTTCTACCCGCACGCGATCGAGTCGCTCGACCTGAGCGGCTACGACGTCGTCGTCTCGTCCTCGAGCGCGTGGGCGCACGGCGTGCTGGTCGACCCGGGCGCGGTCCACGTCTGCTATTGCCACAACCCGTTCCGCTACGCCTGGTCCGAGCGCGAGGCGACGCTGGCCGCCCGCTCGGCGCTCGCGCGCCCTGCGCTGCGGCTGCTGCTCAACCGCTGGCGCCAGTGGGACTGGATCGCCGCTCAGCGCGTCGACCGCTACGTGGCCAACTCCGAGCTGACCGCCGCGCGCGTGCGCCGCTACCTCGGGCGCGACGCGACGGTCCTGCACCCGCCGGTCGAGCTGAGCCGGTTCACGACGGCGCCCGCCGAGGCGATCGGCGAGCACTACCTCGTGCTCGCCGAGCTCATGGCGCACAAGCGCATCGACGTCGCCGTGCGCGCGTTCAACGCGCTCGGGCGCTCGCTCGTCGTCGTCGGCGACGGCCCCGAGGCGCGCCGCCTGCGCCGGATCGCGGGATCGAACGTCACCTTCACCGGCCGCGCGAGCGACGCGCGCGTCGCCGACCTCCTGCGGACGGCGCGTGCACTCGTCGTGACCGCGGCGGAGGAGTTCGGCATCGCTGCGGTGGAGGCGCTCGCGTCGGGGCGCCCGGTGATCGCACTGGGATCGGGCGGCGTGCTCGAGAGCGTCGTCGAAGGGGAGACGGGCGCCTACTACGCCGAGAGCACCCCGCAGTCGCTGGCAGCGGTCGTCGAGAGCTTCGACGCGATGCAGGTCGATCCGGCGGCCTGCCTCGCCGCCGCCGAGCGCTTCGGGACCGAGCGCTTCCAGGCGTCGCTGCGCGCGATCGTCGCCGAGGCGGTCCTCGCCGAGCGGCCGCCGCGTCCGGACGGCCGGGCGGCGGCGGCGGGACTGCTGCGGCGGACGGGCTGACCTGTGTCGTCTGTCACATGAGACGAAGGGTTTTCATCAGCCGCGCCTAAAAGATGCATGGCTGGGCACCATCGGCGTAACCATGCATCGTCAGCGGCGTTGTGTCTTGTGCGTGCAGGTGCCCGCTGGGCACCCAGCCTGATCTGCGGCGGCTCCCCACAGCGTAGCCGTAGACCAGGGAGGCCCTTCGGGCCAGCCGTTCGATTCTCCCCGGACATGCAGGCCTACTACGGGCCAGCGCGGGGGCTCGCCGGGCCTCGTAGCCAGGTGAGAAGGGATGGTTGCGCCAACAACCGATTCCCCCTATAATTCGTACTGGACGAGTCTGGATTGAAACTGAAAGAGGCACCCAAAACGAGCACCTTCACCGACATCCCGCGCCCCCGGACCGAGCCGGAGCACGATGTCGACCCGACCCTGGATTCGCTGCAGCTCCTGCTGCGCGAGGCCGGCCGCTACCCGCTCCTACGCCCGAGCGAGGAGATCGAGCTGGCCAAGCGGATCGAGAAGGGCGACCTTGCCGCCAAGGACCGGATGATCAACTCCAACCTCCGACTGGTCGTCGCCAACGCGCGGCGCTATCAGGGCCAGGGCCTCGCGCTCGGCGACCTGATCCAGGAGGGGATGCTGGGCCTCATCCGTGCCGTCGAGAAGTTCGACTGGCGCAAGGGCTTCCGCTTCTCGACCTACGCGACCCTGTGGATCCGTCAGGCGATCCAGCGCGGCCTGGAGAACACCAGCCGCACGATTCGCCTGCCCGTCCACGTGGCGCAGCGTTCCCGCAAGGTCGGGCGCATCGAGCGAGAGCTCACCACCAAGCTGGGGCACGAACCCTCCGACGAGGAGATCGCCCACGCGGCCGACCTGCCGCTGGCCGACGTCATCGAGATCCGCAAGGCGGATCGCGCCGTCGTCAGCCTCGACAAGCCGGTCGGCGATGAGGGCGACACCTCCTTCGGCGACCTGCTGGCGATCGAGACGGCGCCCGTGGACGAGGAGGTCCACGAGGCGATCAGCTCGCAGACCCTGCTGGACGCGATCGCGGACCTGCCCGAGCAGGAGCGCAACGTGATCGAGATGCGCTTCGGCGCCGGCGACCAGGAGCCGCAGACGCTCTCCCAGGCCGGCCGCAAGCTCGGCGTCTCGACCGAGCGGGCCCGCCAGATCGAGGAGCGCGCCCTGCGCCGCCTCTCCCAGCGCGCTGACCTGATCGCGCTGCGCGAGGCCGCCTAGTCACCTCCGAGGGCGTCGCATCCCTCAACGCGACCCGAGCCACCCGGCTCGGGTCGCGCTCGTTAACCGGCGTGCCGGACCGTGCCAGGCCCGCTGATGTCCTTCGTGACCGCGGGAGCCCCGTGGTAGGTGATGTCACCCGCGCCGCGCACGAACACCGAGAGCCGCTTGGAGACTGCGACGTCGACTCCGCCGGCGCCCTCCACCGAGATGCGCGCGGTGCGGGCGTAGAGGCGGGTCAGCCGGGCGTCGGCGGCGCCCCGGATGTCCGTCACCAGGCGGCCCACCCGGCCGCGGGCGTGCAGGCTGCCGGCGCCGCGGACTCGGAACGTCAGGGTGCGGGCGCGCATCCCGCCGAGGTCGACGTCCGCCGAGCCGTCGACGAGGACGTCGTCGAGGCGCGGAAGCGTGACGTCGACCGTGACATGCTTGAGCGGGTCGGCGCCGATCACGATGCCGCGGTCGCGGATCGCGACGCGCAGCACGTCGCCCTCGGTCCGTGTCACCACGCGATCGATCACGTCGCGTCCCGCGCGGACCGTCACGGCGGGCTGCGCGCCGTGGCGAACGCGCACGTCGACGCGCGAGGAGATCTGCAGCGAGCGCACGCTCTCGCCCAGCGGCCGCGAGCGGGCGACCGTCGGCCCGGCGCCGCAGCCGGCGAGCGCCAGCGCTGCGAGCGCGAGGACCGGCGGCGCGGCGCGCGGCCTCATCGCCCGTGCACCGGCAGCTCGGCGGTGACCGTCGTGCCGCCGCCCGGGGGCGAGCTGACCTCGAGGCGGCCGTCGAGTGCCTCGACCCGGTCGCGCAGGCCGCGGATGCCGGAGCCCGCCGACGGGTCGGCGCCTCCCACGCCGTCGTCGGCGATCGCGACGCGGACGATCTGCGGCGCGCTGTCGAGCGTCACCCGAGCGGCGCTCGCCTGCGCGTATTGGGCGACGTTGGTCAGCGACTCGGCGACGACGAAGTAGGCGGCGGCCTCGACCGGCGGCGGCAGCCGGTCCTCGGGCACGCCGGAGACGGTCACGGGGATCGGCGCGCGGCCGGCGAGCGCCTCGAGCGCAGCGGCGAGCCCGCGGTCGCTGAGCACGGCGGGGTGGATGCCGCGCGCCAGCTCGCGCAGCTCCTGGACGGCGAGCATCGCCTCCTCGCGCGCCTGGGCGACGAGCGGCGCCGCCGCCTCCGCGTCGGCCTTCTTGAGCCGGCTCTCGGCGAGCCCGAGCGTCAGCGTGAGCGCGACGAGCCGCTGCTGCGCGCCGTCGTGCAGGTCGCGCTCGAGCCGCCGCCGCTCGGCGTCGGCGGCCTCGATGATGCGGGCGCGCGAGTAGCGCAGATCATCCACACGCTCGCGCAGCTGGACGGTGCTCGGCCCGAGCATCTCGCGGGCGAACAGCCCCCACAGCCAGGCCATCCCGTTGGCGATGTGCAGCGTCGCGAGCAGGATCGCCACCCCCGCCGGGGCGATCGGGATCGCCTCCGCGGGCGTCTGCATGATCCATCCGAAGAACGTGACCGGGGTGAGGGCGACGATCCCCGGCGCGAACGCCAGGACGCAGCCCACGAACCAGAGCGCGGCGAACAGCGAGAACGAGATCACGCCGAGCGGGAACTTGACCACGACGAAGACGAGGCTCTTCCACGTCACCGGGTCGCGCAGCACAGACTTGACGCGCGTCCACGGGCTCAGTCCGGGCGCCATGTGCGCGGGCGGCGGGATCGTCACGTGCAGCAGACGGCGCGCCAGCCCGCGCTCGACGCCGGCCATGATCCGCCAGGCGACGACGGTCAGGGCGAGGATGCCGAGGCCGACGATCACCACCGCGAGCCCGGCGCCGACGGAGACGCCGGTGACGAGGATCGTGAAGTAGGCGATGCCGAGCGGGAGCGCGAGCAGCTCGTAGACGACGTGGCGCCACGTCGCGGCCCGGAACGGGACGCCGAACACGCGCCGCAGGCTCAGGGGCCGGCCGCCGTCGGCCTCGGGCACCACGGTCGTGGCGGTCACGCCGCCTGACCCTAGCCTGCGCGCCGATCGGCGGGCTACGGGCGTCCGGTCCGGTCCGGTACGGCTGCCCGTACCATCCGCCGCGATGGATGCCCCGACGCTCGCGGTGATCGTCTGCACGCGCGACCGCCCGCGGCAGCTCGCCCACACGCTCGACGCCCTGCAGTGCGAGCGCGCCGCGATCGACGAGCTCGTCGTCGTCGATCAGAGCGCGGAGCCGCTCGCGGCACAGGACGGCGTGACGGTGATCCGCGACGGCGGGCGCGGGCTCTCGCGGGCGCGCAACCTCGCGCTGGCGCGCACGCCCGCGGCGTGGCTGGCGTTCGTGGACGACGACTGCCGCCCGCAGCCGGGCTGGGGCGCGGCGCTGCGCGAGGAGATCGCCGCCCATCCGGACGTCGCGATGATCTGCCCGCGCGTCGACGCCGGCCCGCTGCCGGGCGGCGACTACCTCGAGGTGACGACGTTCCCCGTCGCGCGGGCGGCGCTGCGCCGCGGCCGGCGGACGCATCCCGCGCGGCTCGGCTTCGGTGTCTGCTGCGTCGTCCGGCGCGACGTCGCCGAGCGGCTCGGCGGCTGGGACGAGCGGCTCGGGCCGGGCGCACCCGACTTCCCGGCCGCCGACGACATGGACTTCAACTACCGCGTGCTGCGGTCCGGCGGCGCGGCCTGGGTCACGCCACGCCCGCGCGCGGTGCACGACCAGTGGCGCCGTGCGGACGAGCTGCCGGCGCTGCACCGCGGCTACCTCGCGGCCTGGTGCGGCTTCGCGGTCAAGACCCTGCGCACCGGCGCGGCAGTCGACGGCGCGCGGCTGCTGTCGATCGGGCTGGTCGACGTCGCGGACGCGCTCGCCGACGCGCTGCGGCGCCCCTCGCGGCTGCACGCGCGCCTGGCGGCGGCGAAGGCGGCGGGCTTCGCGGACGGGACGGCGCGGGCGCTGCTCAGGCGCTGGTGAGCGCGGCGATCGCCGCGCGCAGCCGCGCTGTCGAGCGCCGCACGTCGAAGTGCGCTTCCGCCCGCGCCCGCGCCGCGGCCGGCGCGGCCGGATCGGCGAGCACGGCGCGCACCGCGGCGGCGCCGGCCGTGGGGTCGCCGGGCGCGAACAGCCGGCCCGCACCGTCCGCGACGATCTCCGGCGGCCCGCCGGACGCGGGCGCGACGACGGGCCGGCCGGCGGCGAGCGCCTCGACCAGGGCGAGGCCGTAGGGCTCGGCGTCCGCGCAGTGCAGGAGCAGGTGCGCGCGGGCGAGCGCCGGCCGCGGGTCCTCGACGCGGCCGAGGAGCCGGACCCGGTCGCGCAGGTCGGCGGCCGCCGCGCGGCGCTGGAGCGCCGCCAGGAACGCGCCGTCGTCGCCCGGCATTGCGTCGCCCGCCAGCTCGAGCCGCAGCTCGGGCACGCGCGCCGCGATCTCCAGCGCGAGGTCGGCGCGCTTCCAGGCGACCAGCGCGCCGAGCATGAGCGCTGACGGGGGACCGTCCGGCGGCGACCCCGGCGTCCAGGCGTGGAGGTCGACGCCGGGATGCAGGACGTCGGCGCGGGGGTCGATCGCGGCGGCGATCGCCTGCGACAGCGCGGCGACGCCGTCGGCCCGGCGGGTGGCGGCGCGCAGCGCGCGTCCGGGCGCGCCCGCGGGCAGCAGGTCGCAGTGGACCGCGAGCAGCGGCGGCCGCCGCGCCCGCGGGACGAGCGCGCAGGCCAGGACCGCCCGCGCCCCCCAGGCGACGAGCGCCGCGGGACGGGCTCCGATCCTGGTCACGTCCACCGCGAGGCCGGCGACCCCGGCGGCGTGGGCCGCGGCCGCTCGAGGCCCGGAGCGCAGCTGCAACGTGCGCTCGGGCAGAACCTGCACGGGCAGCCCCGCGGTGCGCGCCGCCGCCGCCAGCGGTCCCTCCGGGCACGCGAGGGCGGCGGGCGCCCCGAGCCGGGAGGCGCCGTCGAGCAGGATCCGCTCGGCTCCGCCGAGCACGCCGGAGTAGGACAGGAACACGGCTGGTGCGGGCGGCATGCCGCAGTAGCATCGCGGCCCATGCGTCCGAGCAGCAGCCCGGCCCGCGGCCTGCGTGCCGCGACCGCACGCGGGGGCGTGGTCAACGCGGCGTTCCTGTCGGGTGCCGAGGGGCTCGTGCTGCTGCAGGGGCTCCTCGCCACGGCGCTGCTCGGTCCGGGCGCGATCGGCCTCTACGGCGTCGTGACGACGACGGCGATGACCGTCGTGCAGCTGCGCCGCGTCGGGATCGACGAGGCGTTCGTCCAGCAGGCCGCCGAGGACGAGGAGGCCGAGTTCCAGCGCGCCTTCACCGTCGAGCTCGGCATCGGGCTGCTCGGCTCGCTGGTGATCGCGATCGCCGCGCCGATCCTCGCCGTGCTCTACGGCGACGACCGGCTGCTGGCGCTGACGCTCGCCGTCGCCTACCTGCCGGTCGCCTTCGCGCTGCAGGCGCCGCAGTGGGCCGCCTTCAAGGCGATGGACTACCTGCGGCTGCGGATCCTGCAGGCGATCGTGCCGCTCGGGACGGTCGTCGTCGCCGTGCCGCTGCTGCTGGCCGGCGTCGGCGTCTGGTCGCTGGTGATCGGCCCCTTCTGCGGCAACGCGGCCGCGGTCGTCGCCGCGTGGGCGGTCTCGCCCTACCGGCTGCGGCTGCGCTTCGATCGCGAGGCGACGCGCCGCTACCTGCGCTTCTCGTGGCCGATCCTCGTGACGTCGCTGGCGGCCCTGCTCGTCGCCCAGGCGCAGCTCGCGGTGTTCGGACTCTCGGACGGCCTCGTCGCCGCGGGCTGGATCACGGTCGCCGCGACGCTCACCCGCTACGCCGACCGCGCCGACCAGATCCTCGCCACCACGATCTACCCGGCGATCGTGCGCGTGCGCGATCGCATCGCGGTGCAGGAGGAGCTGTTCGCGAAGGCGAACCGGCTCACCCTGATGTGGGCCTTCCCGTTCGGCGCGGGGCTCGCCCTGTTCGCCGGCGATCTCGTCGGCTTCGTGCTCGGCGACCAGTGGCATGGCGCGATCGTGCTGATCGGCGGCCTTGCCGTCGCCGCCGGGCTTCAGCAGCTGGGCTACAACTGGTTCTCCTTCTATCGCGCGCGCGGCTCGTCGTGGCCGCAGGCGGTCGAGAGCGCGGTCTTCGCCGGGTCGTTCGCCGTCCTCGCGGTGCCCGGGGAGCTCGTCTGGGGCTCCTGGGGCTTCGTGGCCGGGCGGATCGCCTGCACGCTGTGCGTGCTGGCCGTGCGGCGCGTGTACCTGCGGCGTCTGATGCCGGCTGCGCGGCTGTGGACCGTCGCCGCGCGCGCAGTCGTGCCGGTCGCCGTGGCGACGGTCCCCGTGCTGGTGCTGCGCCTCGCCCTCCACGGCCAGGCCCGGACGCTCGCCCAGGCGCTCGCCGAGCTGGTGCTGTGGCTGGCGCTGCTCGCGGCGGCGACGGCACGGATGGAGCGGGGGCTGCTCACGGAGCTGCGCGGCTACCTGCGCGTGGGCGGCGAGTCGCCGGGCGCGGCGCCCGCGGCGGCGGCCGGATGAGCGGGGCGCTGGCGGCGCGCGGCGGCGCGCTCGCGGTTCGCGGTGAGCGAGCGCGCGACGGCGCGCTGCTCGTCGTGCTGTTCGGGCTCGCCGCGCTGATCTCCGGCTTCACGATCCGGCGCTACCTCGACCCGTTCGACGAGGGCCTGCTGCTCTCGGCGGCCCATAGGATCGCTCGCGGAGAGTGGCCGTACGCGGACTTCGGCTGGCCCTACGGGCCTGGCCACCCGCTGCTGATGTGGCTCGCCGACCGTCTCTTCGGCCCCTCGGTGCTGTGGTGGAGGATCGTCCGCACCGCGGCCGACGCGACGATCAGCGTGCTCGCCTTCGCGCTCGTGCGCCGTCAGGCGGGGACCGGTTTGGCGGCGGCGAGCTGGCTGGCCGTCGCCGTGACGATGGCGCAGCCGACCGTCGCCAACCCGTTTCCGGTCGCCTTCGCGCTCGGGCTCGGGGCGCTGCTGGCGGCAGGCCGGCCGCGGATCACGCTCACGGGCGCGCTGGTCGCCCTCGCGATCGCGTGGCGGCCCGACTTCGGCCTCGCGGCGCTCGCCGCCGTCGCCGCCGGGCTCGTCGTGGCGCGGGACGGCCGCCGCGCGCTGCACGCGGCGCTCGTCGCGATCGCCGGCGCGCTGCTCGTGTTCGTGCCGTTCCTCGTCGCCGCGGGCCCCCACGTGCTGTGGGAGCAGCTGTTCGGCATCAGCCTCCGCGAGGGCAGCGCGTGGCGGCTGCCCCTCCCGGTGCTCTACGACGGCCGGCTGCGGCTCTCGTCCGCACAGGCCTTCCTGCAGGACGGCAAGGACCTGATCGGCTACGAGCTGCCGCTCGTCGCACTCGGGCTGCTGATCGTGGCGGCTGCGACGCTGGCGTGGCGGCGCGGCCCCCGGGGCGCGCGGCTCGTCCCGGCCGCGGTCGCGGTGCTCGGGGCCTTCGGTGCGCTGTATGAGCGCTCGCGCGCGGACGAGTTCCACGTCCAGCCGCTGGCCGTCTGCGCGGCGGTCCTCGCCGCGCTGGCGATCGCCCGCGCCGGCGGCGCGCTCCGCGTCGTGCTGGCGATCGGACTCGGCTTCATCGCCCTGGCGGGGGTCGCCAACCGCGTCTCGGCGCTGGCCCTTCCGCCGCGCCTCCAGGCGGTCCACCTGCGCGGGGTCCCGGGCATCGGGGTGCCCCCGGGCGAGGCGGCGGCGCTCCCCCGCGTCGTGGCCACGGTCGATCGTCTCGTGCCGTCCGGGCAGCCCGTCTACGTCGCGCCGCGGCGCTCGGACCGCGTCGCCTTCACCGATCCGCTGCTCTACGTGCTCGTCGACCGCCCGCCAGTCCTGCGCGACGACGCGTCCCTGCAGGCGCGTCCGGCCGAGCAGGCGCAGATCGTCCGCGTCCTGCGGCGCACGCGCCCCGTGGTGATCCGCTGGCTGGACCCGCTGTCCTCCAAGCCCGAGCCGAATGAGCGGGGGCGTAGCAGCGGCTCGCGCGCGCTCGACCGCTACCTGGCCGGCGCGTATGCGCGGCGCGCCCGGTTCGGCGCCTACGAGATCCTCGTCGGGCACTAGGCTGCCCGCCGTGGCGCTCGCTGCCCGCATCGCGCTCGGACTCGTCGCGCTCCTCCTCGCCGCCTGGCTGGCCGTCGAGGCGATCGGCGCCGACGCCGAGACCGAGGTGCGCTCGATCGCCTTTGCCGGCACGGCGCCGAGTGCGGCGGCGCGGGCGCGGGCCGACACGCTCCTCACCCGCGTCGAGCGGCTCAACCCGGATCAGCGGCCCGAGCTCTACCGGGCCGTCCTCCAAGCCCGCGAGGGCGACCGTCGCGGCGCGCTGCGCACGCTGCAGGCGGCGACCCGCGCCGAGCCGCAGAACCTCGAGGCCTGGGCGTTGCTGGCGAGCGCCGCGCGCGGCTACGACGCGCCGCTCGCCGCCCGGGCCACGGCGCGCGCCCGCGAGCTCGCGCCGCCCGTCCGCCGCTGACGGCGTGCCCACCCCGCGCCGACGCCGACCGCCGCCAGCACGACCATCCCCGGCTCCGCGGCGACGCGGAAGCGCGTGAAGCCGTAGGAGATGACCGTCGTCACCGCGACGAGCACGACCGGTGCGACCAGGATCCACCACGGCCCGTGCCGGCGCCGGAGTGTCACCACCCCGGCGATCGCGAGGAGCGCGAGCACGTAGTACGTGAGTGTGCCCGTCTGGGCCACGCGCCGGTCGCGCCCTTCGTAGAACGCCTCCATGTCGGCGTTCTGGCGCGGGCGGAAGAGCTCGAAGGAGCGTCCGAGGCGCGCGAGCTCGACGACCGGCAGGCGCGCGGCGTGGTCGCGGGCGTAGCGCAGGCCCACGCCGCGCAGTCGCGCCGACTCCAGCGCCTCGTTGGCGTAGCGCGGCTTCGGCAGGCACGCGTAGTCCCATTGGCCCAGCAGCGGCCCGGCGTAGGTCGAGTCGCAGTTGGCGCCCGCGAGCAGGCCGCCGACGTTGGTCGAGACGAGCACGGGATGGTCGAGTGCGATCCAGCAGCGCGCGAGCCAGGGGGAGAGCACGAGCAGGCAGGCCGCGCCGGCGACGAGCGTCCGGCGCACGCCCGCGAGCGGCAGGGCGAGCAGGACGAGCAGCAGCAGCGCCTCCGAGCGCACGAGCGCGGCCGCGGCGACCGCGACGCCGAGGACTGCGGCGCGGCCGGCGCTCGGACGCTCGCGCAGGCGCAGCGCAGCGAGCAGCGACAGCGCGATCGCCAGCGCGTACACCGACTCCGAGCGCAGCGATCCGTCCGTGGCGATGAGCACGGGGTAGAGCGCGGCGACCACGGCCGCCAGCACGCCGATGGCAGCCCCGGCCACGCGGCGCCCGATGGCGCCGCAGGCAACGATCGTCCCCGTTCCTGCGATGACGCCGACGAGCTGATGCCACGCCCACGAGCGCCCGCCGAGCAGTGACACCCCCGCCTCGAGCAGCGGGTACAGCGGCGGCTTGTCGGCCGACGGGCGCAGCTGGCCCGTGGCCCGGTACAGAAACGGCTGGATGTAGCCATGCCCGTCGGCGAGCGCGTTGGCCTGAAGGTGGAACTCCAGCGCGTCGCCGAGCAGCGGCGCGTCCTTGACGATCAACAGCGCGTAGACGAGCCGGAGCGCCAGCCCGACGGCCGCGATCCCCGCGATCCCGAGCCAGAAGGACCGGCGGCTCACGCCGGCGCCGCCCTGCGGGCATGAAGCCGGTCCCAGATCGCGGCGGCGCCCGCGGCCGCGAGCACGAGCAGCGGGATCTCGAAGCCGTGGCGCAGCCGGGGGATGCCGTAGCCGACGAGCGCCGCGACACAGACGGCGAGTGCCGGTGCCATCAGGACGAGCAGCGGCCGCCCCCGGCGGCGAAGCGCGAGCGCGCCGGCCATTCCCAGCGCGGCGAACAGGTAGAAGAAGGCGACGCCGGCCTGCGACATCCGCAGCTGGCGCCCCTCGTCGAGCAGCACCTGGCGGCGCGGCTGCCACAGGTCCCAGACGCGGGCGAGCCGCACGATGAGCACGACCGGCAACCGCGCGGCGTGGTCGCGCGCGTAGCGCAGGCCCTCAGCGCGCCAGACCGCCGCCTGCGCGGCCTCGTTGTCTAGCCGCCGCGGCGAGATGCAGCGGATGTCCCACGAGCCCAGGTTGGCACCGTGGTAGGTGAGGCCGCAGTTGGCGCCGGCGATCACCGTGGAGTCGTTGTCGGAGATCGGCACCAGGCGCCCGAACGCGTCGAGGTTGCGGATCGTCCACGGTGCGATCACGACGACGCAACCCGCGCTGGCGAGGAGCAGCCGGACGATCCGCGCGCGCCGTGGGCCGCCACCGCGCACGGCCGCCGGCCAGGCGAGCAGCGGCAGCAGCAGAAGGCCCTCGGACCGCGTCAGCGCGGCGAGGCCGATCGCGCTGCCCGTCGCCGCTGCGACCCACGGCGCGGGGCGCTCGAGCAGGCGCCACGCGCCGAGGAGGACGAGCGCGATCAGCGGCGAGTAGAGCGTTTCGCTCATCAGCGCGCCGTCGGCGGCGACCATGATCGGGTAGATGGCGCACAGCCCGGCGGCGATCAGCCCGATGCGCTCGCCGCCCGCTCGGCGCCCGAGCAGTCCGACGAGGACGATCGTGGCGGCGCCGAGCGGCAGCCCCAGCAGCCGGTGAGCCAGCGTGCCGGTCCCGCCGAGCGCGGAGATCGCGGAGAGGACGAGGGGGTAGAGCGGGGGATGCCCCGCCGAGGGCAGCGAGACGTGGTCGAAGCGCAGCCTGAACGGCTCGTCGAAGCCGCGCCCGGCCGCAATGTCGTTGGCCTGCCAGTGGTAGAAGAACCAGTCGCCGATGCCGGTGACGTGGCGGCCGATCGTCAGCAGATACAGCGCGCGCAGGGCGAGTCCGGCCGCGCTGATGAGCGCCAGCCTGACCGCGAAGCTCCGGCCGGCGCGCGCCATCGGCGAGAGTATGGCGGCCGATGACCCCTCGTGCCGCTCGCTTCCCGCATGTCGACGCCCTGCGCGCGATCGCCGCCATCGCGGTCCTCGGCACGCACGCCGCGATCTTCGCGGGCGCCGACTACCCGGGCTCCACGGCCGGTCACTACGCGCAGCGGCTCGAGGTCGGCGTGGCGATCTTCTTCGTGATCTCGGGCTTCTTGCTCTACCGGCCGTTCGCCGCCGCACGCGCAGCAGGCGCACCGCTCCCGCGCACCGCCGCGTACGCCTGGCGCCGCGGACTGCGGATCGTCCCGGGCTACTGGCTCGCGCTCACCGTCTCGGCCCTCGTGCTCGGCACCGCCGGCGTGTTCACCCTCGGCGGCCTGCGCTTCTACGCCTTCGGGCAGACCTACGAGGAGGCGACGATCTCTGGCGGTCTGACCCAGGCCTGGACGCTGTGCATCGAGGTCGCCTTCTACGCCTTCCTACCGCTGTGGGCATGGCTGCTGCGGCGCGTCGGCGGCCGCGGAGCCCGCGCGGAGGCGCTCGCGCTCGTCGCGCTCGCCGCCGCGTCGGTGGCCTGGAAGGTCGGCGTGCTGTCGGGCATGGATCCACACCAGATCGAGGTCACGCCGCTGCTCATCTCGCTGCCGTCCTACCTCGACCAGTTCGCGCTCGGGATGGGGCTCGCCGTGCTCACCGTCTGGCTCGAAGGGCGCCCGGAGCCGCCCGCGGCGGTCCGCTTCGTCGACCGCTTCCCGATCGCGGCGTGGTCGGTTGCGCTTGTCGCCTTCTGGGTCGTCTCGATGCGGATCGGGATCGGTAACCGGCTGTTCGAGCCGATGACTCCCGCGCAGTACTTCGGCCGCCACGAGCTCTACGCACTGATCGGGATCGCGATGGTCGTGCCCGCGGCGATCGGGACTCCCGGCCGCGGCGTGGTGCGGCGGCTGCTCGCCAACCGCGTGCTCGGCTGGCTCGGAGTCGTCTCCTACGGCATCTACCTCTGGCACCTCACCGTGTTCAGCCTGCTCGACCGCTGGGGCTTCCGCGGCGTCGCCCCGATCCATCCCTACCTCGCATGGCCGGTCGCCGGTTTGCTCGGCAGCGCCGCCGTCGCGGCCGCCGGCTGGTACGGCTTCGAGCGCCCCTTGCTCGCCTTCAAACGGCTCGTCCCGGCCCGGCGGGGCGCGGTGCGCGCCCGCCGCGGCGCCGCGCCGGCCCCGCTCGCGGACGACCGGGCGGCACCATGAGCGCGCCCGCAGCGCTCGCGCCGCCGCCTGGGCACCCGCGCTTCCCGCACGTCGACGGCCTGCGCGCGCTCGCAGCGCTGGGCGTGGTCGCCGTGCACGTGTCCGCGCTCGCGGGGGTCACAGCGTCGAGCTGGGCGGGCGCCTACACGGCGCGGCTGAACGTCGGCGTGGCCATCTTCTTCTGCGTCTCGGGCTTCTTGCTGTACCGCCCGTTCGCCGCCGCCGCCCACGCCGGCCGCGCGCGCATCCGGACCGGCGACTACCTGCGCCGCCGCGCCCTGCGGATCGTGCCCGCGTACTGGCTCGCGCTCACCGTGCTGGCCATCTACCCCGGTCTGCCGGGCGTCTTCACGCGCGACTGGTGGATCTACTACGGCTTCGGCCAGATCTACCAGGTGCGCACCACGCTCGGCGGGATCTCTCCGGCGTGGACGCTGTGCGTCGAGGTGACGTTCTACCTCGCACTGCCGGTCTACGCCGTCCTCGCGGCACGCGCCACCCGCGGCCTGCCGTCGGCGGTCGCCGCCCGCCGGGAGCTCTCGGCACTCGGGGCGCTGTCGCTGGCGTCCCTCGCGTTCCGCGCCGTGCTCTTCCACCATCCGCGCGGGCACGTGGCGATCTCGACGTTGCCCGGCATGGTCACGTGGTTCGCGGGCGGGATGGCGCTCGCCGTGCTCTCCGTACGGGCCGAGCTCGGTGGGACGCCCGAGCGGTTGAGCGCGCTCGCGCGCCGGCCGTGGCTGCCGTGGCTCGCGGCCCTCGGCCTCTTCTGGGTCGCGGCGACGCGGATCGGCGCGCCCCGCACCTACGACCCGGCCGACTACACCGCGTTCGGCTTCGCCGCCGAGCACGTGCTCTACGCCGCCATCGCGGCGCTCGTGGTGCTCCCGGCCGTCCTCGGGGCGGGGGAGCGCGGAGCCCGGCGCGTGTTGGCCACCCCGGCGCTGTCGGCCATCGGCGTCGTCTCGTACGGGCTCTTCCTCTGGCACCTCCCGCTGCTCGTCGCGCTGCGCGACGACGCCGGGGTGACGGGCTGGCCGGGCCTCGCCGTCCTCGGCCTCGCCGCGTCGCTTGCCTGCGCGACGCTCAGCTACGTGCTGGTCGAGCGTCCTGCGCTGCGCCGCAAGGAGGGCTCGCGTGGCGCGGCCGAGCGCGCGCGGCGGCTCGCGGCCGCCGGTCGTTAGGATCGCCGCCCTCGATGCCCGGCCCTCGCTTCAGCCTGCTCGTCCCTGCCTACAACGAGCAGGACACCATCGAGGACGTCCTGCGCCGCGCGGCCGCCCTCGACCTCGACTCCGAGCTCATCGTCGTCGACGACGGCTCGGCCGACGGCACCGTCGCGGCCGTCGAGCGCGTCCGCGCGGACCTCGGCGACCGCCTGCGGTTGCTCAGCCACGACCGCAACCGCGGCAAGGGCGCGAGCGTGCGCACCGCGATCGGCGCCTCCCGTGGCGAGTTCGTGGTCATCCAGGACGCCGACCTCGAGTACAACCCGTCCGACATCCCCAAGCTCGTGGCGCCGCTGCTCGACGGTGTGGCCGACGTGGTCTACGGGACCCGCCTGCGCGGCGGCGAACCGCAGCGCGCCCACCTCTTCTGGCACTACGCCGGCAACCGCTTCCTGTCGCTGCTCACCAACGTGCTCTACAACACCACGATCAGCGACATGGAGGTCGGCTACAAGGCGTTCCGCGGCGATCTGATCCGCGGGCTCGAGCTGACCGCGAACGGCTTCGACATCGAGCCCGAGATGACCGCGAAGCTGCTGCGCCGCGGTGACATCCGCCTCTACGAGATCCCGGTCTCCTACTACGGGCGCACCTACGCCGAGGGCAAGAAGATCACCTGGCGTGACGGCTTCCGCGCCGTCGCGGTGCTGCTGCGCTACCGGTTCGCCGGCTGATCGGCGGCGATCAGCCGCGCGAGCAGGACGACGGCGACGAGCGTCAGCGCCGGCATCTCCCAGTCCCAGTCCAGCGCCGCGTGCAGCGTCCAGGTCGCCAGGCCAGCGGTCGCTCCGGCGGCGGCTGGGCCGGCGCGCCGCAGCGCCAGCCGTGCGCTGCCGGCGCCGCCGATCAGCAGCGCGACCAGCGCCGCGACGCCGACGATCCCCAGCTCGGCCGCCGTCTCGATGTAGAGCGAGTGCGCATCGCGCACGGTTTCGGAGATCGTGCGCTCGCGCAGCCAGGCGACCGCGAAGCCGCCGGCGCCGATGCCGTCGATGGGGTGGTCGGCCCACGTGCGCGCCGCCACCTTCCAGTAGGCCAAGCGGTTGTTCTGGACGGAGACCAGCCGCTGCGCGGTCGCGCCGCGCGGCAGCTCGCCGCTGCGGCTCTCACCCTTGACCGCGGCGAAGCCCGAGGCGATCACGGTCGCGGCAAGCAGTGCGACGGCGGCAGTGCGCAGCATGGGCGCGCGAGCCGCTGGACGGCGCTCCGTCAGCCGCTCGCCGGCGGCCGCGAGCGCCATCGCGATCGCGAGCACGCCGATCATGGCCGCGCCCTGCCCGGCGCTGCCATGCGGGTGCTCGACGTCGCCCAGCGCGACGGTCGCGAGCACGGGGATCGCCCCCGCGAGCAGGACGACCACGGCCGCGGCGGCGGTACGCGGCGCCGGCGCGACCGCCACGAGCACCGCAAGGCCGCCGATCGTCGCGCCGAGGGCACCGCGCGAGAGCGAGAGGTAGAGCGCGAGGACGAGCGGCGGCGCGGCGGCGCTCGCCGCAGCACGCATGGCGCGCGGGCGGCTCGCGTCGGCGACGAGCCCGGCCGCCAGCACGACCCCGATGCCGCACAGCGCGCCCATCGCATTCCAGTAGGTGAGCGGCTGGTTGAGCCGGTCGCCGGCGCTCGCGATCTGCTCGAGCGAGACGATGCCCGGCAACAGCCGCTCGGAAAGCCCGTAGGCCGCCGCGACGAGGATTCCGCCGAGCACCACCGGCTCGCAGGCGCGCCGCACGCGCGGATCGCGCAGCGCCGGGACCGCCGCGACCAGGCCACCGAGGTAGAGCAGCCCGCGCTGCGCGCTGTCGACCGCGGCACCCGCGACCGGCGCCCACAGGATCGAGAGCCCGGTCCAGGCCACGAGCGCCGCCAGGCCGGCCAGCGCGAGCCGTCCAGGCCGCGCCACAGGCAGCGGCCGCGGCGCCGCCAGCAGCACGGTGCCGGCAAGCAGCCAGGCCACCGCGGCCGCCCACAGGCGCGGCCCGTCGAAGTAGCCGCCCTTGAAGAAGGCGAGCGCGGCCGGTCCCAGCAGGACGGGGACCGCCGCGAGCAGGGGAAGGCGGGCACGCACGGCCGTGCAGCCTAGGGATCGCGGCCGCGTATCCTCACCGCCGCCCGTGCACAGGCTCCACCGGGACAACGCCGTGCCCTCGGGGCTTGCCGTGCTCGCGTTCGCGCTGGCGCTGGTCCAGCGACCCGGCGCGACCAGCTCGGACACGAAGATCGACCTGCACGTCGATCCGCTGCGCTTCCTCGCCGACGTCGCCTCCGCGTGGTCGCCCACGGCCGACCTCGGTCACGTCCAGGGTGGCCAGTACAGCGGCTACCTGTTCCCGATGGCGCCCTGGTTCGCACTCGGGCGGCTGCTCGGTCTGCCCGACTGGCTCGTGCAGCGGCTGTGGCTCGGCGCGCTGCTGGCGCTCGGGGCCTGGGGCGTCGTGCGGCTGCTCGACGCGCTGCTCGGCCGCCCGCGCAGCATCGCCCACATCGTCGCCGGGCTGCTGTTCGTGGTCAACCCGTATGTCGTCGTCTTCTCGGCACGCACATCCGTGACGCTGCTCGGCTACGCCGCGCTCCCGTGGATGCTGCTGTGCGTCCACCGCGGGGCGCGGGCGCCGCGGTCGTGGTGGTGGCCCGCGGCGCTGGCGCTCGCGGTGACGGTCACCGGCGGCGGCGTGAACGCGGCCGTCACCGCCTGGGTGCTCGTCGGGCCGCTGCTGCTCGCCGCGTACGAGTGGTGGGCGGGCGGGGTCCGTCCGCGCGATCTGTGGTCGTTCACCTGGCGCGCGGCGCTCACCGGGCTGCTCGCCAGCGCCTGGTGGGTGGTGCCCGTGCTTGTCCAGGCGCGCTTCGGCGTCGACTTCCTGCGCTTCACCGAGCAGCCCGGGACGATCTGGTCGACCACGAGCCTGTCGGAGTCGCTGCGGCTGATGGGCTACTGGATCTCCTACCTCGGGGTGGGCTACGGGCGGGTGATGCGCCCGTACTTCGGCGACGGCGGCGTACTGCTGTTCTCGCTGCCGGTCGTGCTCTGCCAGCTGCTCGTGCCGGCGCTGGTGATCGCGGGCCTGCGCTGGTCGCGGCGCTGGCGCTACGCGCCGTTCGCGCTCGCCCTGCTGCTCGCGGGGCTGCTGATCATGTCGGCCGGCTTCCCGGAGGGCACGCCGCTGCGCAAGGGCGTCACGTTCGCCTACAACCACGTGACGCCGCTGCAGTTCCTGCGCACGACCTACAAGGCCGGGCCGCTGGTCGCGCTGGCGCTCGCCTGCCTGGGCGGGGCGGCGGCGCCCTGGGCCCTGCGCGGGCTGCGCCGCCGCGGGCGCTGGCCGGCGCCGGCCGCGGGCGCGCTCGGCGCCGCATTGCTCGCCGTCTCCTGCTGGCCACTGATCACGGGTCACGCGCTCGACCCGCAGCTGACGTGGCAGCGGATCCCGCCGGCCTGGAGCGCGGCGGCGAAGCACATCGACCGCACCGCGCGCGATGGGCGCGCCGTGATGCTCCCGGGCCAGCTCTACGCCGCCTACGACTGGGGCGGCACGGTCGATCCGGTCATGCCGACGTTGACCCGGCGCCCGGTCGCCGTGCGCAACGCGGTGCCCTACGCGGACCTGCACGCCGTCAACGCGCTGTGGGCGGCCGACGACCTCGTGCAGCAGCGGCGCGCGCTGCCAGGGGAGCTCGGCGCGCTGCTGGACCTGATGAGCGCGCGCACCGTCGTCGCGGCCACCGACGACGACACGAGCCGCAGCGGCGCCGCTCCCGCCGCCGACGCGGCGGACGTGCTCGACGAGCTCGGCCGGCCGGACGCGGCCTGGGGGCCGGTGCGGCCGGCCGCCCGCGCGCCGGGATCGCTGGCACGGCCGCGCGCGCTGCCCGAGCTGCGCGCGTGGGACCGGCCGTCGGCGCGGCCGCTCGTGCGGCTCGAGGCCGACACGCCGGCGGCGGTGGTCGACGGCTCCGCCGAGGGAATCGCTGGGCTCGCGGCCACCGGCGCCCTGCCGCGGGCGGGACGGCTCGCCTACGCCGGCGACCTGAGCGCGGGGGAGATCCGCACCGCGGCAGCGGCCGGCAGCGAGATCGCGATCACCGACTCCAACCGCCGCCAGGTGATCGTCTCCTCGTCGCTGGCGCAGAACCGCGGGGCGGTCCTCACCGCGAGCGAGCCGCCCTCGCCGGACGCCGCGGTCCTCGATCCGTGGGCGACGCTCGGCCCGGCCGCGCAGACCGTGACCGACTTGTCCGGGGTCCGCTCCGTGTTCGCGCCTGCGTCGCCGGCCTACCCGCAGTTCCCGGAGCGCCGCCCGGCGGCCGCGCTCGACGGCGACCCGCGAACCGCGTGGCTCGCCGACCGCGAGCTCGACGCACCGCGTCACTGGCTCGAGGTCGGCTTCGAGCGTCCCCGTGACGTCGGCGCGATCGACCTGCTCCCGTACTCGGACGCGACCGGCCGCGTGCGCGCCGTCGAGATCGCCGGACGCAGCTTTGCCGTGCACCCGGGGTGGAACCACATCGTGCTGGGGCTCCACGCGGTCACGAGCCTGCGCGTGCGCATCGAGCGCGTGGATCATCCGCTTGCCGGCACGCGCGGCGCGGGCGGGATCAGCGAGCTGCGCATCCCGGGCGTGCGCGTCGCCGAATCGCTGCGTCCGCCCGTGCTCGCCGAGCGGGCGCTCGCCGGCCGGAAGCTCGCCCATGCGCCGCTCGCCTACGTCTTCCAACGCACCACGGGCGATGACCCGTTCCGCCGCGATGCGTCTCGCGGGGAGCTCGGCGCGCGGCTGCTGCGCGACCGCGGGGACGCCGAGGCGGGGCTCGCGCGGACGTTTGCGCCGCCTACGGCGCGGACCTGGGCCGCCTCGGGCTGGGCGAGCGCGAGCCCCGCGACCGCGGATCCCGCGCTCGACCGCCTGGCCGGCACGACGGGCGGGCGCTTCGCCTCCTCAGGGCGCTTCCAGGACACGCCGGGCTGGCGCGCGTCGAGCGCGTTCGACGGCGGCGCACGCCCGTGGATCGCTCCATGGGGTGCCGGTGGCGCCTGGCTGGCCTGGTCGGCGCCGCATGCGGCGACGATCCGTGAGCTTCGCCTTCGCCCCGCGGCCGGCGTCCGGCGCCCGACGCTGGTGCGGCTGCGCGCTCACGGCACCGTCACGCCGCCGCTCTCGGTCACCGCCGACGGCCGCGTGCGGCTGCCCGCGCCACTGCACGGGCGCGCGTTCCGGCTCGAGGTGCTGGATGCGGCGTTCGCGTCCGGCGCCTCCGCGTCGGTCCGGCAGCGGCCGGCGGTCGGGATCGCCGAGCTGAGCGGGCGCGGCGTCCCGCGCGCGCACGTCCCGCGTACGGGCCGCCTGCACGGGCGATGCGGCGACCTGGCGGGGACCTTGGGCGGGCAACCGATGACGCTGCGGGCCACGGGGTCGATCGCCGCCCTGGACGCCGGCCGGCCGCTGCGGGTCCGCGGGTGCGGATCTCCGGTGGCGCTGAAGGCCGGCCGAACCACGCTGACGCTCGACGGCCGGCTGGCGCCTTACCTGCTGCAGTTGCGCTCGCCCGCGCCCGAGCCGCTCGCGCCGCCGGCGCCGCCGGGCCGCGTGCTGGCCGGCGGCAACGAGGGCCGCGACCGCGTCTCCGGCATCCGCCTGGAGGTGACCCGGCCCGGTTGGCTGGTGCTCGGCCAGAGCTTCGACCGCGGCTGGAGCGCGACATGCGACGGGCACGACCTGGGCGCTGCGCGCCCCGTCGACGCCTTCGCGATGGGCTGGCGCGTCCCGGCCGGCTGCCGCGCCGCGTCGCTCGCCTTCGCGCCCGACGGCGCCGTCCGGATCGCCTACGCGGTCTCCGCGTTCGGCTGCCTCGGGCTGCTCGCCCTGCTGCTCGTGCGCCGGCGGCCGCGCGCCGACGCCAGGCCGCCCGCACCGCTGGCCGCCGAACCGCCTGCGGCACGGCTCTCGGCGCGCCGCGCCGCCGTCGCCGCCGTCGTGATCGGGCTGGCGCTCGGCTTTGCGTTCGCGGCGCGCACGGCGCCCCTGATGGCGACGGCCGCCTACGTGATCCTGCGGCGCGGGGTGCCCGCGCGGACGCTGGCGACCGTCGCCGCGGGGCTGCTCGTGATCGTGGTCCCGATCCTCACGATCGTCATCCCGGTCCAGGACAAAGGCGGTTTCAACTCCAACTACCCCGTCGACCGCATCGCCGTGCACTGGGTGACGGTCGCCGCCGTAGTGCTGCTCGGGTTCGCGCTCGCGCGCTGGCTCAGTACGGCCAGGGTGCGTCGGCCGGAAGCCCCAGCCGCTCGGCCAGCGGACGCAGCCGAGCCAGCACCAGCACCTTGATCGCCACGTTGCGGGCGAACCATGGCAGCTCCGCGAGCTGGCGCAGTGCGTCGCGGATCCGCGCGGCGCCCCGCGTGGGCGCTCCGACGCGCTCGAACTCCGCGAGCGAGCCGGCCCGGCCGCGGTAGCGCCACAGCGGCGAGAAGACGCACTCGGCCAGCAGCGCGCCCGTGACGCCCACCGACGACCACGCGTCGTGGACCAGCATCGTGCCGCCCGGAGCCACGCGGCCGCCCCAGCGCGCGATGTCGTCGCGCGCCGGCCCGAAGCGGTGCGCGCCGTCGACGAAGAGCAGCGAGAGCGGCCCGTCGACCTCCTCGAGCGCGTCGCCGGACATGCGGCGCACGTGGCGCACGCGGTCGGCGACGCCCGCGGCAGCGAGGTTGGCGGCGAAGGCAGCGTGGTCGGCGTCGCCCCGATTCGCGTCCGCCTCGATCTCCTGCGGCCCGCGGTCCGAGCCCGCGTGCGGGTCGATCGCCACGACGCCGCCGGCGGCACGGGCGAGCACGATCGTCGAGCGCCCGCGGAACGAGCCGATCTCGACGACGGCGCCGGGCGTGCGCGGGCCTGCCGCACGGTCGTGGAGCAGCTGCGCCTGCGCCTCGGTGAGCCAGCCCTCGACGGGCGGCGCGATCGTCACGACACGACCGGCGGTCGCGTGCGGCTCAGACCGAGCGTGAGCACGGCGATCGCCGCGACCGCTTGCAAGGCGAGCACCACTGCGGCGAAGTCGACGAGCGATCCGAGGCCCATCGCCGCGAGCAGGACGACCTCGGCGGCGGCGGCGAGCGCGAGCGCGAGCAGGAACGACGTGCGACGCAGGGCCAGCATGAACTGGACGCCGAGGTAGCCCGCGGCGAGCAGCGCCATCGCCAGCCCGAGCAGCGGGAGCGCGTGCGCCGCGCGCTCGGTCTCGGCGCCGAAGGCGAGCCGCAGCACGAGCGAGGGGATCAGCGCGTAGACCGCGAGCATCGGCACCGCCACGACGGCGATCAGACCGAGGCCCCGGACGAGCACCGGCCGCGGGTCGAGGCCCGCGCGCGAGCGCCGCGTCGCCTCGGGCAGCAGGTGCAGACCGACGCCGATCGCGACCCACACGACGGCCTTCGCGGCGACGGCGGCCGCGGCATAGGCGCCCGCGGCGTCGCCGCCGATCTGTCGCTTGACGAGGATCACGTCGATGTTCTGCAGCACGGCGACGAGGAACAGCCCGAGCAGCGCGGGCCAGGCGTCGCCGACGAGTGCGTGCAGCGCGGTGCGCGGGCCGTCGGCCGCATCCACCCGCGCCGAACCCAGCCGCCCGCGGGTCGCCCACATCAACCCGAGCGCGGCGAGCAGCATCGACAGCGGCGTGCCGAGGTAGGCGCCGGTGACGCCGAGCCCCGCGCCGACGAGGATCAGCCCGCAGGCGAGCCGCCCGCTCGCCTCGAGCACGATCGACCAGGCGACCGGCCGGTAGGCGTGCAGCCCCTGCAGCGCGCCGCGCTCGACGCAGAGCAGCAGCCACAGCGCGCCCGTCGGCACGGTCGCCGCCGCCGCCCACGTCTCGCTCACCGACAGCAGGTCGGCCAGCGGCCGGCGGGCGAGCACGGCGGCGAGCGTGACGAGCGCGGTGCCCACGCCGAGCCGGCCGCGCCACAGGCGCAGCGTCGCCGCCAGCTGCGCGCCCGTGCCGAGCGCCCCCGCCGCGACCTCGCGCGCCACCGCGACCTGCAGCGCCGAGCCCGGTACGGCGAGGATCAGGAACGTCGACAGCAGCACGGCCAGCGAGCCGTAGCCGCTCGCGCCCAGCAGCCGCGCGAAGATGACTGTGAACAGCAGCGCGATCGCGTTCGACCCGAGCGACGCGGCTGCCAGACCAGCCGCCTTGAGCGTCTCCGACGCGTTCAGCTGGTCGCGCAGCGACGGCGCGGCCGGCGCGCCCGCGACGCGCTCGAGCGTGGCGAGGTTGCGCCCCGCGGTGCGATCCCACGTGAAGGTCTCCGCGCGCTCGCGCGCGGAGCGGCCGAGCCGCTCCCGCAGCGCCTGGTCGCGGACCAGCTCGACGACGGCCGCGGGCAGCCGCTCGGGCTCGTCGGCGAGCAGGCCCGTCTCGCCGTGGATGATCGACTCGGCGAGCCCGCCGACGCGCAGCGCCGCGCTCGGCGTCTCGTACATCGCCGCCTCCATCACGGTCAGGCACCAGCCCTCGGCCGAGGACGCGGTCAGGTTGACCCACGTGGACGACAGCAGCCGCGCCTTCTCCTGCTCGCTGACGTGCCCGTGCAGCGTCACCCGGTCGCTCAGCCCGCGGCGCGCGATCTCCGCCTCGAGCGCGGGACGGTGGTCGCCGTCGCCGGCGAGGTCGAGGTGGGCTTCGGGCACGGCCGCGAGCGCGTCGAGCAGCAGCTCGATCCGCTTGTACTGCTTCAGGCGGCCGAGGTACAGCAGCCGGGGCGTGGCCGAGCGCGGCGAGGCGGGGAAGGCGGGCGGCTCGACGCCGAGGTAGCCGACGTGGATGCGGTCCGGATCGATGCCGAGGTCGGTCAGGTCGCGGCGCCCCGCCTCGGAGATCGTCATGAACGTCCGCTCGCGGTAGAGCAGGCGCAGCGGGAGGGTCTCGGCGACGGTCGCGGCGAGCACGCCCTTGCGGCCCATCTCGGCGACGTAGTGGTCACGGTGGACGTGGTGGACGAGCGTGACCGACGGCTTGCGCAGCCACAGCGGGGTCAGGAACGTGATGCCGTTGACGACTTCGAGCACGACGTCGGCGTCCGCCGCCAGGCCGCGCAGCACGGCGCCGGCGGCGCGCGGGAACACCGTGACGCGCGAGCCCATGCGATGGATCTTCAGGTTGGGGGCGAGCTGCTCGACCGGCTCGGCGCCAGGGTAGGTGCCGGCCACGACCGTGACGCGATGTCCCCAGGCGATCCAGCGCGAGACCTGGCCGTAGAGGTTGGTCCCGGTCCCGCCGCCCTGCGGGTGCGTCCAGTCGCGATCGGTGAGCAGCAGGATGTGCCGCGGCTCCATGCGGGCGCCACCGTACCTCAACCGGAGGCGGGGTTACACTGCCGCTCCATGACGGTCCGTCGCTTCATCGCGCTGGCCGCCGCGCTGCTCGTGCTCGCGCTGCCCTCCGCGGCGCTCGCGCAGGGAGCGGGCGACGACCAGTACTCCGATCCGTTCGGCTCAGGGCAGTCCGGCAGCGGCAACGGGAATGCCACCGCGACGCCGACCCCCGCAGCGCCCAGCACCACGAGCGCTCCCAGCACGTCGACGGCCCCGAGCACGAGCGCCGCGCCGACCGCCACAGCCGCCTCCGCGACCCCGGTCCCGACCGCGACCGCCGCGGCGCCGGTGACGACGAGCTCGGGGCAGCTGCCGTACACCGGCGCCAACGCCGGCCTGCTCGCCCTTGCCGGCGCGCTGTGCATCGGCGGTGGCGTCGCGCTGCGCGTGCGACTCCGTGAGCAATAGCCTGAATCCACCGAGTCTCGCGGCGCCGAGTCGTCCACGATGATCGACGGATCCGGGCGCCATAGCGAGACGGACGGCCCGGAGGCGACCGAGGCGGCCGGCGCCAGGCTCGCCGCCGAGTTGCGGCCGGGCGACGTCGTGCTCGTCTCGGGCGAGCTCGGCGCGGGCAAGACGACCTTCGTGCGCGGAGCGCTGCGCGCGCTCGGCGTGAGCGGGCCCGTGACGAGCCCCACCTTCGTCGTCGGGCACGAGCACGAGGGCGCGAACGGCCCGCTCGCGCACCTCGACCTCTACCGGATGGCCGGCAGCATCGAGGACGAGGACCCCGGACTGCTCGACCCGTTCTTCGCGCCGGACGCGATCGCCTTCGTCGAGTGGCCGGAGCAGGGCCCGGGCGCGTGGCCGGGCGAACGCGTCGCGGCCCACGTGAGGCTCTCGCATCTTGGCGGCGACCGCCGCGGCGTCGAGGTCGAGCGGTGAGCCCGCTCGTGCTGGGGATGGACACCGCGACGCCGAGCACGGCGGTCGCCGTGTGGGCGCCCGGCGGCCGCGGGCTCGAGCGCCGCGACGACCCCGACGGCGGCCGGCGCCCGGCGCACGGCCCGCGCCTGCTGGCGCTGATCGAGGAGGTGCTGGCGGCTGCCGGTGCGTCGTGGGAGGACGTCGGCCGGCTCGCCGTCGGCGTCGGCCCCGGCGGCTTCACCGGGCTGCGGCTCGGGATCGCCACGGCGCGCGCGCTCGCGCAGGGCCGCGGGCTCGAGCTCGCCGCCGTCTCGAGCCTCGCCGCGCTCGCCGCCGGCGCCCGCGCCACGGCCGGGGATCGGACCGTCCTGGCTGCGATCGACGCGCGTCGCGGCGAGCTGTTCGCCGCCGCCTGGCGCGACGGCGAGCCCGTGCTCGAGCCCGCGGCGATCGCGCCGGCCGAACTGGCGGCGCGGCTCGGTGCCGGCGCCCTGCAGTCGCCGCTGGCCGTCGGCGACGGGGCGGTACGCTACGCGGGAGAGCTCGCCGTGGCGGGCGCGGTCGTCCCGCCGCAGGACGCGCCGGAGCACCGCCTCAGCGCGCTGCAGGTGTGCCGGCTCGGCGCCGTGGCGCAGCCCATCCAACGCGACGCCCTGCTGCCCGACTACCGGCGCGAACCCGACGCCAAGCCGCCCAGACTGCCGTGACCGCTCCTCCCGCCTCCGCCGTCGAGATCCGCCGGCTGACCTACGCCGACCTGCCGCAGGTGGTGGCGATCGAGCGGCGCTCGTTCACGACCCCGTGGTCGCTCGCGATGTTCGTGCTCGAGCTGTCCAAGCCGTCGGGGATCTGCCTCGCCGCCGAGGTCGTCGAGGAAGACGCGCGCGAGCTGGCCGCCTACATGATCTGCTCGCGCTACGACACCGTCTGGCACGTCATGAACGTCTCCGTGGATCCGGACCGCCGCCGCCGCGGGATCGCCTCGGCGCTGCTGGACGCGCTGATCGCCCGCATCGATGCGGTCGAAGGTCAGGCCTACGCGCAGATCACGCTCGAGGTACGGCGCTCCAACGCGGGCGCGATCGCCCTCTACGAGCACTACGGCTTCCGCGCGGCCGGCGTGCGGCGGCGCTACTACCAGGACAACGGCGAGGACGCCGTGATCATGTGGCGCACGCCGGCGACGCTGCGGGGCTCGCTCGACGACGTCCCCGGCTTCGGATGATCCTCGCCATCGAGACGAGCTGCGACGACACCTGCGCCGCGGTCGTGAGCCCGGACGGCGAGGCGTTGTCCAACGTCGTCTCCTCCCAGGGCGTCCACGCGCGCTTCGGCGGCGTCGTCCCCGAGCTCGCCTCCCGCCATCACCTCGAGCTGGTCAACGCGGTCGTCGACGACGCGCTCGACACGGCCGGCGCCGACCTCGACGCGATCGAGACCGTCGCCGTCACGCAGGGGCCAGGGCTGGTCGGCGCGCTGCTGGTCGGCGTGGCCACCGCGAAGGGGATCGCCGCCGCCCGGCGGCTGCCGCTCGCGCCCGTCGACCACCTACAGGGCCACGTCGCGGCGAACTTCCTGGCGCCGGCGCCGATCGAGCCGCCGTTCACGTGCCTGATCGCCTCGGGAGGCCATACGTTGCTCGCGCGCGTGCAGGAGCACGCTGGCTACGAGCTGCTCGGCCAGACGCTCGACGACGCGGCGGGCGAGGCGTTCGACAAGGGGGCGCGGCTGCTGGGCCTCGGCTACCCCGGCGGCCCGGCGCTGTCGAGGCTCGCCCTCGAGGGCGACCGGACGGCGTTCGGCTTCCCGATCGCGGCGCGCGTCGCCGGCTTGGACTTCTCCTTCGCGGGCCTGAAGACGGCGCTGCTGTACGCGGTCCGCGACCTCGGTCCCGAGGCGACGCGCGAGCGCGCCGCCGACCTCGCCGCGTCCTACGAGCACGCGATCGTCGAGGCGCTGATGCTGCGCGTCGAGCGCGCGCTGGACCGCGAGCCGGATCCGCGGCTGGCGATCGGCGGCGGCGTCGCCGCCAACCGGCTGCTGCGCGAGCGCGCCGCCGCTCTCGGCGTGCCCGTGCACATCCCGCCGCCCGAGCTGTGCACCGACAACGCGGCGATGATCGGCTCTGCCGCTCGCTGGGTGGCGCCCGCCCCCTTCCCGGCCTACCTGGATCTCGACGCCTACGCCTCGCGGTGAGAACGGTCACGCTGTACGGCCGGCCGGGGTGTCACCTCTGCGATGAGGCGCGCACCGTGCTCGCGCGCCTGCGCACCGCCGAGCCGTTCGCGCTGGAGGAGGTCGACATCGAGCAGGACCCGCGCGTGCACGCGCGCTACCTCGAGCGGATCCCCGTGATCGCGCTCGACGGGGAGGAGCTGTTCGACTTCTTCGTCGACGAGCGGGCACTCCTCGCGCGGCTGCGAGGCTCTATCGTCTCGGGTCCATGAGCTTCGGCGATGTCGCGACGCAGAGCGGGGAGGGGACGGGCGACGACGCCGGCGTCGCCGGGGTCGCCGACCGGCTTTCGCTCGGGGTGGCCGCGCGCCTGTCGCGCTACCTGCAGGTCCTCACCCAGGCGCGCAAGATGGGCAAGGAGACGATCTCCTCCCAGGAGCTCTCGGACTACACGCACGTCAACTCGACGCAGATCCGTCGCGACCTGTCGGGCTTCGGCAAGTTCGGCAAGCGCGGCGTCGGCTACAACGTCGACTCGCTGGTCTCGCAGATCCGCAAGATCCTGCGTACCAGCGGCCAGCACAACATCGCGCTGTTCGGCGCCGGCCATCTCGGCCGCGCCATCGCGTCCTCGGACATCTTCGCCGACCACGGCTTCCGCGTCGTCGCGATCTTCGACTCCGACCCGGCGAAGCTCGGCGAGGACATCAACGGCGTCGCCGTGCGCCCGATGGAGGAGCTGCGCGCGCTCGTCGAGGAAGAGGACATCGTCGTCGGCGTCATCGCCGTCCCGACCGCCGCGGCGCAGGGCCTCGCGGACCGGCTCGTCGACGCGGGCGTGAAGATCATCTTCAACTACTCCGAGGCGCTGCTGCAGGTCCCGCCCGAGGTCACCGTGCACACCTCGTCGCCCGCGGTCGACCTCCTCTACGCCCTGTACTTCTACCTCACGTAGGCCCCGTGCCCATCGACCTCCGCGCCGCCCGCGAGGCCTTCGAGGCCTCCACCGACCTGACCGTGGGCATCGAGGAGGAGTACGCGATCCTCGATCCCGCGACGCTCGGGCTCACCGACCGCTTCGAGGATCTCGAGGCTGCGGCCGCCGCCGATCCGGTCCTCGCCGACGCCGTCTCCGGCGAGCTGATCGCGTCGGAGATCGAGATCCGCTCGGGCCGCGGCGAGGACGTCGCCGACGCGCTGGCCAAGCAGCGCGAGGCCCGCCACCGGCTGTTCGCGCTCGCCGACCGCCACGGCCTCAAGCTCGGCACGACCGGGACCCACCCGTTCTCGGACTACCGGGCGCAGCGGATCATCGACACCGAGCACTACCGCCGCGTCCAGGACGGCCTGCAGTACGTCGCCCGGCGCAACAACACGTTCGCGCTGCAGGTGCACGTCGGCGTCCACACGGGCGACCGCGCCGTCGCCCTGTGCGACCGCCTGCGGCCCGTGCTGCCGATGCTGCTCGCGATCTCGGCGAACTCGCCCTTCATCGACGGCCGCGACGCCGGGCTGCACTCCGCGCGCACGCAGACCTTCACGAAGTCGTTCCCGCGCTGCGGCGTCCCCGAGCCGTTCGGCGACTGGGCCGCCTGGCACGACTACGTGGCGCTGCTCGTGCGCACGAACTCGGTCGTCGAGTTCACCCAGCTGTGGTGGTCGGTGCGCCCGCACCACAACTTCGGCACCGTCGAGGTGCGCATCTGCGACGCCCAGACGACCGCGACCGAGGCGGACGCGTTGATCGGGCTGATCGTCGCCTGCTGCCGCCGGGCGCTCGAGGAGATCGACGCCGGCGAGACGGCGTCCCGGCCGCCGATCCCCGGTCGCCTGATCGAGGAGAACATGTGGCGGGCGATCCGCTACGGGCAGGACGGGCGCCTGCTCGACCTCGAGGCCGAGCGCGTCGAGGAGTACGACGCCGCCGAGGCCGCCGACCGCCTTCGCGCGTGGGCGGGTACGGATCCCGCGCTGCCCGAGCTCAACGGCGCCCAGCGCCAGCGGCGGCTGATCGACACGGGCGCGACGCCGGCGGAGGTGTACGCCGCCGCCGTCAAGGAGACCCTCGCTACATACCCCGCGGAGGAGCCGGTTCCATGAGCACGCAGGGCCCACCACCGGAAGGACAGCCGGAGTTCAGCGAGGAGGAGCTGCGCCGCCTCGAAGCGGAGATGGACCGCATCTCGGTCGACGACGTGCTGCTGCAGACGCTCGTCTCGCTGATCAACCTCGGCGCGCGCAAGGCCGGCCTCGGCGGGCCGGAGGACCCGGCGGCCGACCTCGAGCAGACCCGTCAGGCGATCGAGGGCGCCCGCGCGCTGCTGCCGCTCCTCGAGGCCCGTCACGGCGACGAGCTGGGCCAGATCCGCGAGGCGCTCTCGCGGCTCCAGATGGCCTACGTGCAGCAGTCCGGCCGGCCCGGCGAGGCGCCCGAGCCGCCCGCGGGCGCAGGCGAGGCGCCGCCCGAAGGCGGGCAGGAGCCGGGTCGCGGCCCGGCGCGGTCGTCGGGCCGCCTCTGGATCCCCGGGCAGTAGCTCCCGCCGCTCCGCCGTTCCGTCGGTTGCATCGCTAGACTCGCGCGCCTGGCGGCGGCCGTTCACGGCTGCCGCTCTCACGTCAAAGAGGGTGTCGCGGGCCGGGAGTGGGTCAGGCCACGCGCGCTTGAAGCTGGAGGAGTCTTCCGTTGTCCTCATTCCTGTCCCACCATGGGGTGATCGTCGCCCTGGTCTGTGCGGCGTTTGCTGTCGCGTATGGCCTGGTCACGACCCGGTCGCTGCTGGCGCTCTCGCCCGGCAACGAGACCATGCAGCGGCTGTCGGCCGCTGTGCAGGAGGGCGCGTCCGCGTACCTGCGGCGCCAGTACACGACGATCGCCGCCGTCGGCGTCGTCCTGTTCATCGCGCTGATCTTCCTGCAGGACATCGAGGTCGCCATCGGTTTCCTGATCGGCGGCCTGGCGTCCGCATCGGCCGGCTTCATCGGCATGAACGTGTCGGTGCGCGCCAACGCGCGCGTCGCCGAATCGGCCCGTGGCGGCATCGGCCCGGCGCTGGACGTCGCCTTCCGGGGCGGGGCCGTGACCGGCATGCTCGTCGTCGGCCTCGCTCTGCTCGCCGTCGCGGGCTACTACGGGATCCTCACGTTCATCTTCAACGTGAGCACGAAGAGCGCGGTCGACGCGCTCGTCGGACTCGGGTTCGGCGGCTCGCTGATCTCGGTGTTCGCGCGCCTCGGCGGCGGCATCTTCACCAAGGGCGCCGACGTCGGCGCAGACATCGTCGGCAAGATCGAGGCCGGCATCCCCGAGGACGATCCGCGCAACCCGGCCGTGATCGCGGACAACGTGGGCGACAACGTCGGCGACTGCGCCGGCATGGCGGCCGACCTGTTCGAGACCTACGCCGTGACCGCCGTCGCCGTCATGCTGCTCGGCGTCCTGACCTTCGGCAGCGGGTCCGTCGTGCTCTTCCCGCTCGTGCTGGGCGGCGTGTCGATCGTGGCGTCGATCATCGGCACGTTCGCCGTCAAGTCCAAGACCGGCAACGTCGAGCGCGCGCTCTACCAGGGCATGATCGTGGCCGGCTTGATCGCCGCGCTGCTGATCCTGCCGGTGACCTACAGGATGATGGACGGGCTGCGGGGCGGCACCTCGCCGAGCTGGGGAGACATCTACTTCTGCGCGCTCGTCGGCCTCGCCGTCACCGCGCTGCTGTTCGTGATCACCGACTACTACACGTCGACCCGCTTCTCGCCGGTCAAGAAGACGGCCCGCGCCTCGGTGACGGGCCACGCGACGAACATCATCCAGGGCCTCGCCCAGGGCCTGCAGGCCACGGCGCTCCCCGCGCTGGTGATCGTCGTCGGCATCTACGTCTCCTACAAGCTGGCGGGCGTCTACGGCATCGGCGTCGCCGTCATGTCGCAGCTCTCCCTGTGCGGCGTGATCGTCGCACTTGACGCGTTCGGGCCGATCACCGACAACGCCGGCGGCATCGCCGAGATGGCGGACATGCCCGAGGACGTGCGCAACGTCACCGACCCGCTCGACGCCGTCGGCAACACGACCAAGGCGGTCACGAAGGGCTACGCGATCGGCTCCGCCGCGCTCGCCGCCCTCGTGCTCTTCGCCGCCTTCAAGAAGGAGCTGGCGACCGAGCTCCACGTCAAGGTCGTCGTCTTCCAGCTCGACGACCCGCTCGTGCTCATGGGCCTGCTGATCGGCGGCCTCATGGTCTGCTTGTTCGCATCGCTCTCGATGGAGGCGGTCGGCCGCGCCGGCGGCGCCGTGGTCGAGGAGGTGCGCCGCCAGTTCCGCGAGAAGCCGGGGATCATGGAGGGCACCGACACGCCCGACTACGCCCGCTGCGTGGACATCGTCACGCGGACGGCGCAGCGCGAGATGATCATCCCGTCGCTGATCCCGATCGTCTTCACCGTCGTGGTCGGCATCCTGTCCTACAAGATGCTCGGGGGCGAGCTGATCGGCGTCATCGTCGTCGGCCTGTTCTTCGCCGTGCTGATGACCTCGGGCGGCGGCGCGTGGGACAACGCGAAGAAGCTGATCGAGGACGGCGAGTTCGGCGGCAAGGGCTCCGAGGCCCACGCCGCGTCGGTCACCGGCGACACCGTCGGCGACCCGTTCAAGGACACCGCCGGCCCGGCGATCAACCCGATGATCAAGGTGGCGAACATCGTCGCCCTGCTGATCATCCCGCTGATCGCGTAGGCGCTGCTCGTGGTTCGCGGGCGGCAGTTGCGCCGCCCGCGAACGTCAGCTGGCCGGCGCGAGCAGATCGGCCGTCGAGACCACCGTGGCGAACTCGTCGTGCAGGCTCGCCGCCGTCGCGCGCGCCAGGTCCGCGGCCGGCACGACCGTGCCGTCCGGCCCGCGGCGGTCGAACGTATGCGTCGCGTCCAGCACGAACAGCACGTCGTAGCCGAGGTTGCCGGCCATCCGGGCGGTCGTCTCGCAGCAGTGGTTGGTCGTCACGCCGCACACCGCGATCGACGAGATGCCCTCCCCGCGCAGCCACGCGTGGAGATCCGGCGAGCCGTAGAAGGCCGAGTTGACCTGCTTGGCGACCAGCAGGTCCGGCGAACCCGTCACGAACGGCCGGAACGCGTTGCCGGGCGTCCCCGGCACGAGCGGCGAGCCGTCCTCGCCGGAGTCGTGGCGGACGTAGACCAGCGGCCGGGCGGCGTCCCGCCAGCCCGCGATCAGCGCCTCCACGTTCGCTTCACAGGCCGGGTTGTCGCGCCGCCCGGTGGGCGACCAGTACTCGAGCTCGTCGAAGCCCTGCTGCACGTCGACGACCACCAACGCGGTGCGAGCGAGATCCACGGAGGTAGATCCTAGAATCCGCTGCACATGGCACGACGCCGACTGGAGGGCCTCGAACGGGTCCTGGGGGTCAACGCCCTCTTCGCGACCGCATACGGGAACGTCGGATCCTCGATCTACTACGCGCTGGGGCTCGTCGCCTCCTATGCGCTCGGCCTGACCCCGATCGTCTTCGTCATCACGGGGTTCTTCTTCTTCTGCACGGCCGCCTCCTACGCGGAGGCGACGACCATGTACCCGGAGGCCGGCGGAGCGTCGAGCTTCGCACGCCGCGCGTTCAACGAGTTCTGGTCGTTCTTCGCCGCCTGGTCGGGGATGCTGACCTACGTCGCGACGATCGCGATCTCGGCCTTCTTCGTGCCCCACTACGTCGGCGGGCTGTTCTGGGAGGCGCTGCGCCACGCGCCGGGCGACATCATCGGCGGCGTCGTGGTGATCTCGGTGCTCGGGGCGATCAACGTCTTCGGTGCCAAGGAGTCGACCGGCGTCAACGTGCTGCTCGCGGTCGTCGACTTCCTCACGCAGGTGCTGCTGGTGATCGTCGGCGCGGTGCTCGTGCTCTCGCCGCACACGCTGGCCGACAACGTCCACCTGGGCATCGCGCCGAGCTGGAAGGACTTCGTGCTCTCGATCCCGATCGGCATGCTCGCCTACACGGGCATCGAGACGGTCTCGAACATGAGCGAGGAGGCCAAGAACGAGTCCAAGACGATCCCCGCGGCGATCAACCGCGTCCAGATCGCCGTGTTCGCGATCTACTTCACGCTGCCGAGCGTCGCCCTCTCGGCGCTGCCCGTCGAGCGCGTCGCCGGCGGCGGCTACCAGACGAAGCTGGGCCTGACCGAGGAGCACGGCGGCTACGCCGGCGACCCGATCCTCGGCGTCGTCAAGCAGATCGACCTCGGCTTCCTCCAGCAGCCGGCGGAGATCTACGTCGGTCTGCTCGCCGCCACGATCCTCTTCTTGGCCACCAACGCCGGGATCATCGGCGTCTCGCGGCTGGTCTACTCGATGGGCATCCACCGGCAGCTGCCCGACGGGCTGCGGCGGCTGCATCCGCATTACCGCACGCCGTGGATCGGGATCATCGTGTTCTCGGGCTTCGCGGTGCTCGTCTGCCTGCCCGGCCAGGCGAACTTCCTCGGCAACATCTACTCGTTCGGCGCGCTGCTCTCGTTCACGATGGCGCACGCGTCGGTGATCCGCCTGCGCTACAAGCTGCCGGACGTCGAGCGCTTCTACCGTGGGCCCGGGAACCTGCGGGTCCGCGGCGTCGACGTGCCGCTGTTCGCGGTCGCGGGCGGGACCTTCACGGCGATCGCGTTCGTGGTGATCGTCGTCCTGCATCCCGCCGTCTCGGCCGTCGGCCTCGGGTGGCTCGTGGTCGGCTCGATCATCTACGTGCTCTTCCGCCGTCACCACGGGCTCGACCTCACGTCGACCCACAAGGTCGCGATCCCGCAGCCGGTGGTCGACCACGAGGCGGAGTACGACTCGGTGCTCGTCCCGCTGTCGGACGGCAACTACGACGAGACGGTGATGGCCACCGCGGCCAAGCTCGCCGTCCGCCGCCGACGGGGCATCCACGTGCTCTCGCTCGTGACCGTCCCGAACGCGCTGGCGATCGACGCGCGGATGGAGGAGGCCGAGGCCGCCGCACACTCGCTGATCGAGCAGGCCAAGGTCCAGGGCGGCCGGCGCGTCTCGGGCCACGTCGAGCGCATCCGGGCGGGCCAGGCGGGACGGCGGATCGTCGAGGAGGCGAGCGACATGCGCGCCGCGGCGATCGTGATGCCGCTCCCGCGCCGGATCGACGGCGCCTCGCTGTTCGGCAAGACGCTCGAGACGGTGCTCGCCGAGCGTCCGTGCCGCGTCGTCATCGAGTCGACACCGGACACCAGCGCCAACGAGCAGCGCCGGCGCGCGCTCGAGCGGGCGACGGTCGCGTGACCGGCCTCGCCCCGAAGCTGCTCTCCGGCCTGCTGGTGCTGCTCGGGGTGGCGATCATCGTGCGCACGCTCGTGGCGGGCGGCGGACCGCTCGCCTTCGGGCTTCTCATGGGCGTGCTCTTCATCGCCGCGGGAACGCTGCGCCTGCTTCTGGAGCGCCGCCGCTGATGCCGCGGACCGCGTCCCCCGGCGTTCAGCGCCTGCGCAACGCCCGCGTCAACACCCCGGAGGGGCTCCGCCGCGGCCTCGGTTCGCCCGCGCTGTTCGGGATCGTCCAGGGCTTCGTCTCCGCCTCGCTGTACTTCGGGGTCGGCGTCGTCGCCCAGCGGGCGCTGGGCCTGACCTGGGTCGTCTTCCTCGTCGGCTTCGCCCTCTTCACGCTGGTGATGGTCTCCTACGTCGAGGGCGCCTCCCTGCACCAGGAGCGCGGCGGCGCGACGGTGATCGCGCGCTACGCCTTCAACGAGCTGTGGAGCTTCATCGCCGGCTGGGCGATCTGCCTGGACTACCTGATCCTGATCGCGCTGACGGCCTTCGCGGTCTCCGACTACGCGGCGATCTTCTGGGCGCCGCTCGCGCACGGCGTGCCGGAGTTCCTGGTCGGCTTCGCGGTCGTCGCCTACGTGACGGTCAACAACGTCCGCGGCATGACGGCTCGCCGCTACGACCGCGCCGTCGTGATCGTGCTCGTCGACCTCGTCCTGCAGATCGTGCTCGTGGCGCTCGGCATGGCGCTGCTCTTCGAGCCGCAGGTGCTCACCGATCCCACCGCGGTGACCGGAAGGAGCACGTCGCTCGGCGACCTGGTGTGGGCGATCCCGCTCGTGCTCGTCGCGTTCAGCGGGATCGACGCCTCCTCGGGCCTCTCCGGCCAGGTGGCCGTCGGGCGCAAGGGGCTCAAGCGGCTGGTGGCGGTGCGGCTGATCGCGACGTTGATCCCCTACGTCGGGATCGCGCTCGTCGCGTCCTCGACGCTGCCGGTCGAGCGGGCGTCGGAGGGCGGTCCGGCGGCCTGGATCGAGGCGCCGATGCTCGGCGTGGTCGCCGACTTCTCGCAGCCGTGGCTGCACGACGGCCTGCGCTACCTCGTCGCCGTCTCGGCGATCGCGATCCTGGTCGCCGCCTGCCAGGCGGCGATGCTGGGATTGTCGCGGCTCGGCTACTCGCTGGCGCTCAACCGCCAGATCCCGTCGCTGGTCGGCTACCTGCACCCGCGCTACGGCACGCCGGTCGCAGTGATCGTGATCGGCTCGCTGCTGGCGACGATCCTGCTGATGCCGGCGAACATGAAGCTGCTGCTGGGCATCTCGGCGTTCGGCACCACCCTCGCCTTCACCCTCGTCTGCCTCGCCGTCTGCCGGCTGCGCTGGAAGGAGCCGGGCCGCGATCGGCCGTACAAGGTGCCGCTCAACGTGCGCGTCCGGGGCTTCGAGCTGCCGCTCCCCGCAGCGGCCGGCGCGGTGCTGTGCGCCCTCGCGCTACTCGCGGTGCTCGCCTACCACGGCGGCGGACGCTGGGTGGGGCTCGGCTGGATGGCGTTCGGGATCGCCGTCTACGCCATCTACCGGATCTCGGAGGGCAAGTCGCTGACCAAGCGCGTCACCGTGCCGGAGCGGACCCTCACGCGCGAGCGCCCGGACGTGGAGTACGGCTCGATCCTCGTGCCGATCGTCGGCGAGGAGATCGACGACGACATCGTGCAGACCGCCGGCCGGCTCGCCGCGGATGAGGACGCGGATCTCGGCGAGGGCGGCGCGGTGATCGAGGCGATCTGGGTCTTCGAGGTCCCGATGGCGCTGCCGCTGGACTCGCGCGTCCCCGACAAGGAGCTCAAGCGTGCGCGCAGTGCGCTCGCGCGCGCGAAGGCGGTCGGCGAGGAGTACGAAGGCGTCGAGGTCGCCACCGCGGTGGTGCGCGCGCGGCGCGCGGGCGAGGCGATCGTGCACGAGGCCAAGCGCCGCGGGGTGGAGGCGATCGTGCTCGCCGCCGAGGAGCCGACCCGACTCCGCGGCGGCCTGCGCTACGGCGGCAAGCAAGGCCTGCGCGACACCTTCGTGGGGGAGACGACGCGCTATGTGGTGCAGAAGGCACCGTGCCGAGTCATCCTCACGGCCCCGCCCGCCCACCACGGCGCGATCCAGGACCCGGCGACGGTGGCCGACGAGCGTGCGCCCGTCTCGCTCGGTCACCCGGCGACGGTCACCGTCGACGCAACGGCCGACGGCCACTCATCCCGATAGCATCCGGGCCCGTGTTCGTGCTCGTGATCGGCGCAGGACGGGTTGGGTCCTCAGTCGCCACTTCGGCCCTCCGGGCCGGCCACACCGTGTCGGTCCTGGACGAGGACCCGCTCTCCCATGAGCGCCTCGATGTGGAGCTCGGCCGCTCCTGGGAGGAGGCGGGCGGTCGCTTCACCATCGGCACCGCGCTCGAGCTGGACGCGCTCGAGGAGGCCGGGATCGAGGACGCCGACGTCTTCATCGCCTCCACCAACGGCGACAACACGAATCTCGTGGTGGCCCAGATCGCCCGGCGCCGCTTCGACGTGCCGCGGGTGATCGCGCGCGTGCTCGACCCCCGCCGCGCCGCCTGGTACCGGGAGCAGGGCGTGCACACGATCTGCCCGACGCAGATCGCCATCGAGCAGCTCGAGCGCGCCGCGCTGACCGAGCCCGACGAGGCCGCCTGATGTCCGGCGGCATGTACGTGATCATCGCGGGCGCCGGCAAGGTCGGCTGGAACCTCGCGCGCGAGCTGATCGAGAAGGGCGACGAGGTCACGGTCGTCGAGCAGGACCGCCGCCGCTACCTGACCGTCGAGCAGGAGCTCGAGCACGCGGTCCAGTACGGCGATGCGACCGAGCTCTGGGTGCTCGAGCGCGCCGGCATCCAGCGTGCCGATCTCGTCGTCGCGGTCACCGGCGACGACGAGGACAACCTGCTGATCTGCCAGGTCGCCAAGGAGAAGTACCTGTGCGAGCGGATCATCGCCCGGGTCAACAACCCCCGCAACCTCGAGCACTTCAAGCTGCTCGGGATCCAGCCCGCGGTCTCCGCCACCGACCTGATCCTGCGGCTGATCGAGCACGAGGTTCCGCGCTACGGCCTCGTGCACCTGCTCGACCTCCCCGAGGAGCGCCTCGAGATCATCGAGCTCGTGGTCGGCGAGGACGCGCCGGCGGCCGGCTCGCGGGTCGCGGACATGGGTTTGCCCGAGGGCGCGCTGGTGATCTCCGTGCTGCGCGAGGGATCGGGCTTCGTGCCGAAGGCGGACACGGTCGTCGAGGCCGGCGACGAGGTGCTCGTGGTGCTCGATCCGGGGCTGGAGGAGGACATCACGCGCCGCTTCGTCGGCAAAGAGGCGCATGCCTGAGACCGAGCTCGGCACCGGCGTGCTCGTCGTTGGTGCCGGCGCCGCCGGCAGTGCGTGCGCCGAGACGCTGCGCGACGGCGGCTACGGCGGCTCGATCCTCGTCGCCGGTCGCGACGTCGATCCTCCCTACGACCGCCCGTCGGTCACGAAGCAGTACCTGTCGGGGGAGGCGGCCCGCGAGGAGACCTACCTCCATCCACCCGGGTGGTGGGCCGAGCACGACGTCGATCTGCGGGTCCGCACGAGCGTGACGGCGCTCGACACGCAGGCGCGCGCAGCGACCCTCTCCGACAAGACCGTCGTCGCCTTCGAGCACGCCGTGCTGGCCACGGGTGCAAACGTCCGTCGCCTGCGCGTCGACGGTGGCCAGCTCGAGGGCATCCACTACGTGCGCGCGCTCGGCAACGCGGATACGATCCGCGCCGGCGCGGACGACGCCGAGCGCATCGTGGTCGTCGGCGGCTCCTACATCGCCTGCGAGGTCGCCGCCACGCTGACCGCACGCGGCCGCTCGGTGACGATGGTCGCCGAGGAGCAGCTTCCGCTCTCGCGCGGCTTCGGCGACACGGCCGGAGCGTACTTCCGCGACGTCCTCACGAGCCGCGGGGTCGAGTGGGCCGGCGGGGACGCGCTCGCGGCCTTCGAGGGCGACGAGCACGTCGACTCGGTGCGCACCGCGTCCGGCCGCTCGATTCCCGCCCAGACCGTCGTGATGGGGACCGGCGTGATGCCGGACGTGATGCTCGCGCGCAGCGCGGGGCTCCAGCTGGGGGACACGGGCGGGGTGCGCTGCTCGGCGCGCCTGGAGACCTCCGCGCCCGGCATCTGGGCGGCGGGCGACATCTGCGAGTACGACTCGGTCCTCCACGGCCGCAGGCTGCGGGTCGAGCACTGGGAGGTCGCCCGGGGCCAGGGCGCCGCCGTCGCGCGCGCCATCCTCGGCTCCGAGCAGCCCTACGACGACGTCCCGTACTTCTGGTCTGACCTCGCAGACTGGGCATCGCTCGAGTACGTCGGTCCCGCCGCGCGCTGGGACCGCGAGGTCGTGCGCGGATCGGTGCAGCGCGGCGAGTTCGCGATCTTCTACCTCGACGGCGGCCGCGTGGCGGGTGCCCTCAGCGTCGGGCGCGGCGACGACCTCGAGCTCGCGCGGCGGCAGATCGCCGACCCCAGCCTCCCGGTCGAGTTCTAGGCGCCGGCGGGGCGACGCGCGGCCGCGCGACCGCCGCGCTAGACGCTGATCCGGTCCAGCCCGAGGCCGCCCGCGGCGGGCGCCGGCGCGTGCTGCGGCTCGGGCGGAGCGCCGCGCAGGACCCAGGCACCGTCGGCGCGGCGCTCGAGCTCCCCGCGCGCGATCAGCTGGCCGAGCGCCGTCGTCACCGACGGACGCCGCGCCCCGACCATGCCGGCCAGCGTGCGGTGGGGGAGGCGCAGGTTGACGAGCACGCCGCCGGGAACGACGCGGCCCCAGCGCTCCGCGAGGCACCACAGCATCGCCAGCAGCCGGTCGTCGACGCGGGTGAGGTGGCCGATCGCCTGCATCACGACCAGCCGCTCGGCGCGTCGCGCGGCGCGCTCGACGAAGGTGGCGAAGATCTCCGGCCATTGGGCCGCGCGCACTGCGAGCGCGTGGTCGATGACGGCGACGCGCGTGTGCGTGAGCGCGTTCCAATCGATGCGGCGCGCAAGCAGCACGTCGTCGTCGGCGTCCTCCCAGGCGCGCAGCACGTCGCCGGGGCCGAGCAGCTCCGCGGACGGGTGGTCGCCGACCGTCGCCTCGCGAACGAGCAGGCCGTCGAGCATGAGCAGTCCGATCGGCTGTGAGCCGCCGGAGAGCAGCCGCTGCGGGGTCCACGGCCCGCGGGGGATGTCCAGCGCGCGCGTGATCAGCCGCTGCGACATCTCCCGCACGCGCCGCGGGTCAAGGCCGCGCGCCAGATCGGGGTCCGCTTCCAGGAGATGAACCGATCCGTTCCCGCCGTCAGCCATGCCCGTTCCTTTCGCCTCGTGGCGCCGACTTCCCGCTCCCTACAGGCCGCTCGGCACCATTGGTGCAATCTAGCGGCTTATGAGCCTCTGTGTACAACGGCGCGTCAATTCATGCGCCAAGGACGCGGGGCAGGAACATCACCCAAAGATTCTGCGGATCGGCCGGCACGCCGCGGCGCGCCGTTGCGGCCTCCTATACTGGGCGACCGCCCTTGCCGGGTGGTGTAATTGGCAGCACGCCAGATTCTGGCTCTGGTAGTTGGGGTTCGAGTCCCTGCCCGGCAGCTTTCGCACGCCGCCTGCGACACTTGGAGCGGTGACCGCTCCCCAGTCGCCCCCCGCCTCGACCGCTCGCGGGGGGCTCGGTTCCAGCACCGCCATCGGCACCGCGATCGTCGCCGTCGCCGCGTCCCTGTGGGCGACCGACGTCTTCTTCCGCCGGCACCTCGCCACGAGCATCTCGGCGACCGAGATCGTCTTCTGGGAGCACGTCGTGCTCACGCTCGCCGTGCTGCCGATCCTGCTGCGCGCAGGCCCTGCGCTGCGGCGGCTGCGCCTCATCGACTGGCTTGCGGTGATCGTGGTTGGCGGCGGTGCCTCGGTGGGCGCGACGATCCTCTTCACGAAGGCGCTGACGTCGGCCATCGCCGACGGGGGGGACCTGACCACGCCGCTGCTGCTGCAGAAGCTGCAGCCGGTGTTCGCGGTCTGCTTTGCGTACGTCGTGCTGCGCGAGCGCGTGCGGCCGCGCTACTTCTGGTTCCTCGCGGCGGCGCTGCTGGGCTCCTACCTGCTGGTGCTGGATGATCCCGGGAAGGTCGCGCCGTCGAACGCGACCGCGCCGCTGCTGGCGATCGCCGCGGCCGTGCTGTGGGCGCTCGGGACCGTCCTGGGCAAGTTCCTCGGCGACAAGCTGAGCCCGAACGAGCTGACCGCCGTGCGCTTCGCCACCGGCCTGCCGATCGCGGCGCTGCTGCTCCTCACCCGCGGTGGCAACGGGCCGTTCTTCGCGGCGGGCGCCGGCGACGCGCCGTGGCTGATCGCACTTGCGCTGATCCCGGGACTGATCGCGCTGCTGCTCTACTACCGCGGCCTCGAGCGCACGACGGCCTCGACGGCCACGCTCGCCGAGCTGTCGTTCCCGGCGACCGCGCTGGTCCTCAACGCGATCGCCTTCGGCATCCACCTCGGCGCGGTGCAGGTGCTCGGACTCGTGATCCTCCTCGCCACCGTCACGGCGATGCCGTTCGTGATGAGCCGCGACCCCAGCGCGCTCGCACGTCGCGGACCGCGCCCCGGATCGCCGCGGCGAACGGCCGACGCGGGCTCGCGCGCGTGATCGAGCGGCGCGCCCTCGGCGCCGGCGGCCCAAAGCTGCCCGTCGTCGGCATGGGGACCTGGCAGACACTCGACGTCCGCGGCGCGGACGCCGAGGCCCGCGCGGGCGCGGTCGTGCGCGCGGCGCTCGACGCCGGCATCACCGTGATCGACTCCTCGCCGATGTACGGCGAGAGCGAGCGCGTCGTCGGCCAGAGCCTCGGCGAGCGGCGCGACGAGGCGTTCGTCGCCACGAAGGTCTGGACGCCCGACCCGCGCGAGGGCGAGGCCCAGGTCGACCGGGCGCTGCGCTTCTTCGGCGGCCGCGTCGAGCTCTACCAGCTGCACAACCTCGTCGCCTGGCCCGAGCAGCTGGCGCAGCTCGAGCGCCGCAGGGATGCCGGCCAGATCGGCGCGCTCGGCGCCACGCATTACAGCCCGCGGGCCTTCGGCGAGCTGGCCGAGGTGATGCGCACGGGCCGGATCACCGCGATCCAGGTGCCCTACAACCCGCACGAGCGCGAGGTCGAGCGCACGATCCTTCCACTCGCGGAGGAGCTCGGGCTCGGCGTGCTCGTCATGCGCCCGCTGGGCGGCGGCGGGCTCGGCCGCCGTGCGCCCGACCCGCGCGAGCTCGCTCCGCTGGGTGAATTCGGCGTGCAGACCTGGGGCCAGGCGCTGCTCAAGTGGGCGCTGTCCGACCCGCGCTGCACCGTCGCGATCCCCGCGACCTCGCGCCCCGAGCGGCTCGCCGAGAACGCAGCGGCCGGCGCGCCCCCGTGGTTCGGCTCCGATGAGCGCGCGCTCGTCGAGCGCCTCGCACGCTGAACGGCTAGGCGATCGCCGACTGCTCGGCCCAGTCGCGGTACAGCGCCCAGTAGGCGCCGTGCGCTTCGAGCAGCTCGTCGTGCGTGCCCTGCTCGACGATCCGGCCGTGGTCGAGCACGACGATCCGCCCGGCGGTCCGGATCGTCGACAGGCGGTGGGCGATGACGATGGCCGTGCGGCCCGCGAGCAGCCGCCGCAGCCCGGCCTCGATCTTGCCCTCGGTGTGGATGTCGACGTTCGCCGTCGCCTCGTCGAGCACGAGGATGCTCGGGTCGGCAACGAGCGCGCGGGCGAAGGCCACGAGCTGGCGCTGGCCGGCGGAGAGCTGGATCCCGCGCTCGCCGACCTCCGTGTCGTAGCCGTCGGGCAGATCGGCGATGAACTCGTCGGCGCCGACGGCGCGCGCCGCGCTCTCGACGGTCTCCTGTGAGGCGTCCGGGCGCCCGAAGGCGAGGTTCTCGCGGATCGTGCCGCTGAACAGGAACGCCTCCTGCGGCACGATCCCCATCTGCCGGCGAAGCGAGTACGAGGAGACGTCCCGCAGGTCGTGCCCGTCGACGAGCACGCGGCCGGAGGTGGGGTCGTAGAAGCGCGCGACGAGCTTCGCGAACGTCGACTTGCCCGCGCCCGTCGCGCCGACCAGCGCGACCGTCTGCCCCGGCGGGATCTGCAGCGAGATGTGGGACATCGCGTCCGCCGCGCCGTCGGTCCCGTACCCGAAGGAGACGTCGTCGAAGACGATCTCCCCGCGCAGGCGATCGAGCTCGATCGCATCGCGGCGGTCCGAGAGCTCGGGCTCCACGTCGAGCAGCTCGAAGATCTTGTCGAGCGCGGCCATGCCCGCCTGGTAGGTCGTGTACAGCTGCGACAGCTGCTGGATCGGATCGAAGAAGTTGTTCAGCGCGGCGACGAAGGCGACGAGCACGCCGACCGTCACCTGGCCGTGGATCGCCTGCAGGCCGCCGTAGAGCAGGATTCCGGCGGTAACCAGCGACGACAGGAGCTCGACCCCCGGGAAGTAGGCCGCGTTGAGGTTGACCGTGACCATGTTCGCGTCGCGGTTCTCGTCGTTGAGCTCGCCGAAGCGGAGGATGTGCCGTTCCTCCTGGGCGAACGCGCGGACGACGCGGATGCCCGAGAGGGTCTCCTGCAGGTACGCGGTGATCGCGGCGACTCTCTCGCGCGTCAGCCGGTAGGCCTCCGCCGAGACGACCCGGAAGGCGAGCGACGCGCCGCCGAGGATCGGGAAGACGATCATCGTGATCAGGGCGAGCTTGGCGTCCAGCGTGAAGAGGATCACGAGCGTGCCGAGCAGCAGCAGCGTCGACTGGAACAGCGTCACCACGCCGTCGGAGACAAGCTGATCGAGCGCCTGCACGTCGTTCGTCAGCCGCGAGATGATGACCCCGGCCTGGCGGCGCGAGTAGAAGCCGATCGAAAGCTGCTGCAGGTGCCGGAAGATCTGCAGCCGCAGGTCCTGCAGCACGCGCTGGCCGACCCAGCCCACGAGGTAGGTCTGGACGTAGCTCGCGCCCCAGTAGACGAGCGCGCTGAGCAGGAAGGCGATGACGACGAGCGTGAGCCGCTGCAGGTTCCCGGGCGTGATGCCCTCGTCGATGGCGAGCTTGGCCAGCGGCGGCGGGGCGAGCTGCGCGGCGGTGGCCAGCAGCAGCGAGACGAACATCACCACGGTGCGGCCGCGGTAGGGCCGCAGCAGCGCGAGCATGCCGCGCAGCTTGCGCCCGCGTCCGGGGGTGCCAAGGCGGAGGTTCACAGTCCCGCGACCCGCTCCCTCGGGTTGCGGTTGAGGAACACCTGGTCCGGGAGGCCCTTCTCGGCGATCTCGGCGTACAGCGGCGAGGTCTCGAGCAGCTCGGTGTGCGTGCCGCGCGCCTCCACGCGGCCCTTCTCGAGCACGATGATGTCGTCGGCCAGGGCGATCGTCGACAGCCGGTGGGCGATGATGAACGTCGTCCGGCCAGCCATCACCTCGCGCAGCGCGCGCTTGATCGCCTGCTCGGTCGAGGCGTCGACCGAGGATGTCGCATCGTCGAGGATCAGGATCCGCGGGTCGGCGAGGAAGGCGCGCGCGATCGCGAGCCGCTGGCGCTGGCCGCCGGAGAGGGTCAGCCCGCGCTCGCCGACGCGCGTGTCGTAGCCGTCGGGGAGCTCGGCGATGAAGCCCGCCGCCTGCGCTCGCTCGGCGGCCCGCTCGATCTCCTCGCGCGGCACCTCTCCCCGCCCGCCCCTCGCGTAGGCGATGTTGTTGGCCACGGTGTCCGAGAACAGGAACGGGTCGTCGTCGACCACGGCGATCTGGCCGCGCAAGGAGGCGAGTTCGACCTCGCGCAGGTCGGCCCCGTCGATCCGCACCGTGCCCGCGGTCGGGTCGTAGAGCCGCGGCAGCAGCTGCACGAGCGTCGTCTTGCCCGAGCCCGTGGCGCCGACGAGGGCGACCGTCGCACCCGGCTCGATCTCGAGGTCGACGTCGTGGAGGATCTCCTGGCTGTCTTCGGCGTAGCGGAACGAGACGTGATCGAGCTCGACGCGCCCGCGGCCTTCGGGCAGCGGCGGCGCGTCGCGCGGCGCGGTGAGCCGCGGCGCGCGGTCGAGCACCTCGAACAGCCGTGCTCCCGACGCGGTCGCCCGCTGCGAGAGCCCGAGCGCGACGCCGAGCTGGCGCATCGGCCCGATCAGCATCAGCAGGTAGGAGTAGAACGCGGTGAAGTCGCCGAGCGAGAGCCGTCCGCTGACGACCTGGCGGCCGCCGACGAGCAGGATGATGGCGAGGCCGAGGTTCGGCAGGAAGCCGATGAACGGGTTGTAGAACGCGCGCAGCCGGGTCGCGGTCAGGTTCTGGTCGAAGACGCGGGTCACGGTCGTCTCGAAGCGCCCGAGCTGGCGCTCCTCGGCCGCGAAGGCCTTGACCACGCGCACGCCCGACACGTTCTCCTCGACGTCGGCGGTCAGCTCGGCGATCCGTTGCTGAACCTCCTGCAGCGCCGGTCGCGACCGGCGCCCGTAGCGCGCGGCCACGAACACCACGAAGGGAACCGGGGACAGCGCGAGCGCCCCGAGCTCGGGTTGCAGCGCGAGCATCGCCGCCGCCGCGAGGACGATCGTCAGCCCGCTCTGGGCGATGAACACCAGCCCGTAGCCGAGGAAGAAGCGCACCGACTGGAGATCGACCGTCGCGCGCGACATCAGCTGACCGGTCTGCTGGCCCGCGAAGAAGCCGAGCTCGAGCTGCTGCAGGTGCTCGTAGACGAGATTGCGCAGGTCGACCTCGACGCCGAGCGACACGCGCCCCGCGACGAGCCGCCGCGCCACGGAGAGCACGAGGCGCCCGAGCGCGGCCCCGACGACCAGCGCGGCGGCCAGCTCCAGCCCGCCGCGGTCGTGGCGGCCGATCGCGTCCACCGCGCGGCCGGTGACGAACGGGATCAGCACCGTGGCGCCCATCGCGAGTCCCGCGAGCACGAGCGACCAGATCGCCGCGGCCCGGTACGGGCGCAGGAAGCTCAGGAGGCGCCAGAAGGTGCTCACGCAATCAACTCTAGGACGGTCGGATGAACACGGGCGGCCGGGGCGGCTTCCCGTCTTGAGCCACGAGCCGCGCATCTGCAACACTCGCGCATCGCATGACGGACCCGATCGCCCTCCGCAACCGCTTCGCCATGGTCAAGGGCGCGTGGGACGAGCACCTGCGCGGCGTCCCGTTCCCGGCGCTGGGCGACGGCAGCGCCGAGGAGAAGATCGAGCGGCTGGAGATCGCGCTCGTCGACCGCATGCGCGATCGCGCGACGCCCGAGACGGCCGAGCAGGTCGCCGACTCGATGTGGAGCCTGGTACATGCGCGCGCCGACTCCGACGCGGTCAAGCGCCGGGTCACGTCCCATCACGAGGACCTGGCGCGCATCCGCGCCCGCCGGATCTGACCCCGTTCGGCCTCTGCGCGACGTGTCTGCACCAGCAGCTGGTACGGACCGGCCGCGGGTCGCGGTTCACGCTGTGCCGGCGCTCGAAGAGCGACCCGGCGTATCCGAAGTACCCGCGCGTCCCGGTGCGGTCGTGCCCGGGCTACGAGCAGCGCGCTCAGCCTGATGAGGAGGGGCGGTCCAGCACGAGGTAGGGCAGCTGGTTCTGGGCGAGCTGGTAGGAGACCAGGAACAGGTTGGGCATCGTCAGAGCGTCGATCCGCCGCTTCTCGATCGGGCCCAGCTGATCGGGCGCCAGCCGGCCGGGGTCGAGCGTCTGGTCGAGCGGGGACTCGAGCTGTGGCTTGAGGTCGCCCGGCCGGTAGTAGATGGCCTGCAGCTGCGCCTTGGCCTTCTTGTTCTTCTTGGCCGCCTTCCCGTTCGGCACGGCCGGCGGCAGCAGCGTCACGACCTCGTTGATGCCGTCGAGGTAGCGGAACGAGTAGAGCGCCAGCTCGAGCGCCTCGCGGCGCAGCAGCGCATGGCGCGCGCGCGAGGGCTTCTCGCCGACCAGCCGCCCGTCCTTGCCCTGGCCGCGCAGCGTGAACAGGAGCCCGTTGGAGCCGTAGTTGTGGATCGAGCCGTCGGCGGTGCGCAGCGCCACCGCGAGCGGCAGCGACTGGTACTGCAGCGTCTGGCCCTCGACGCCGACGAGCTGCTTGCCGTCGTTGAAGCGGTAATCGCCGCCGACGTGCTCGGCGATCGCGACCGCGCCCTGGGTCGGATCGGACGTCGGCGGCTGCCAGTTCGACCAGTGGTCGGCGAGCGTGACGCCCTGCGGCCCGCTCGGCTTGGTGCCCAGCAGCAGCGCGAAGGCGAGCCCAGCGCATACGAGGACGCCGAGCAGGGCGCCGAGGATGAAGCCGAAGCGCGCCCGGAACGGGCTCGGCCCGGCGCTCGCGGCCGGCGCCCCGGCGCGCGCATCGGCCGCGGGAGCCGCCGCGGCGAGCGCGTCGCGCTGGTCCGGATCGGCCGACGGGCGCCCCGCGGGCGACGGTGGCGGGATCAGATCGCGGGCCACGTGGCCTCGTCGCGAACGTCGATGTCGGGCCGGCGCAGGCCGGCGGCGTCGAGCAGGCCGGTGACCTCGTCGCCGTAGAGCTCGCCCTCGTCGATCAGCCGCTGGGCGATCCGCTCGGTCGCCTCGCGGTTCGCGCGCACCGTGCACCAGGCGACGACGAAGGCCTGGCCCAGGAGTCCGGCCACGAGCCGCGCCTTGTGACGGTCGCCGAGCGTGGCCATGAACGGGTTCGAGTCCATCAGGCCACCGCCCGAGCGGTGCATGATCTGCGTGCCCAGGTGCTCGAAGCGCTCCATCGCGCGCTGCTCCTCCCGCTCGCGCTCCTCCGGGTCGGGGATGCGGTCGGAGAGGTCGATCGGCGCCGGCGCCATCGCGTGCATGCCGACCATCTGCGCGGCCTGCATGGTGACCGAGGCGACATCGCCGCCGACGCCGGTCGTGTTCTGGTCGTAGAAGACGTGCTCGGCGGCCATCGCGCCGAGGCCCCAGATCAGGTTGCCGACCTGCTCCGAGCGCCAGCGCCCGAAGCGGTCCTCGACGGCCATCATCTGGTGATGGCCGCCGGAGGAGCCGCGCTTGCGGATCGACAGCCGGGTCGACAGCGAGGACTCCATATAGAGATGGCCGCAGACGGCGTGGCCCGCCTCGTGGATCGCGGTCGCGCGCTCCTCGTGCTTCGGGTAGGGCTGACCGATCGCGACGCCCGCCTCGACGGTCGTCATGGCCGCCACGAGGTCGTGGCGGCTGAAGGCGATCCGCCCGTCCGAGTGGGCGTAGGTGAGCGCGAGCGAGCAGGCCTGGTCGATCATCGCCGGCGAGTAGCCGTTGGTGATGCGGGCGAGCTCGTCGCGGGCGCGCGGCGTGTCGAGATCCTCCTCGTGGGCGACCTTGCCCAGGTAGAGGTCGAAGATGTCGCGGCGATCCTCCCACGTGGGCGTGCGGAAGTAGATGTGGCGGCCCATGCGCCCGGGGCGGACGAGGGCCGGATCGAGCTGCTCCAGCGGCACGTTGCACGCGCCGACGAAGTAGACCTCCTCCTTGCGCGGCCGCGGCGGCTTCAGCCGCAGGCGCAGCTTCCCGAGCCGCTGCGGCACGAAGTACAGGGCGTCGAGGAACGTGTTCAGCCGGCGGGTGAGCACCCGCCGCGTGAGCGGCGGCTCGTCGATGCCGTCCATGACCACGAGCAGCTGGTTGAGTGCGAGGCCGCCACCGCCGCCCATGCCGCCCATGCCGGGGATGATCGCGTTGCGAATCGCGCCCGCGAGCTTGTCGATGGCCGGCGGGTAGATCGGCCCGCGCGGCTGCGAGCGCATCGTGAAGAGGCGGTCGCGCCAGGCGGCCGTCTCCATGACGAGGTCGCCATCGGAGGTGAGCGCGCCATCGGGGCCGTAGAAGAGCATGTCGTGCACCGTGCGCGTCTCGAGCGGCTGGAAGCCCGAGCCGAGCGACTGGCGCCGCATCCCGACTGCATCGATCTCGTCGATGAAGACGATGCATTGACCGCCCCACTTGGCCGCCATCTTCTTCGCCCGGCGGGCCAGCAGCCGCACCGTGACGGCGTCCATCCCGATGAAGGTCTGCGCGAAGCCTGACCCCGGGATCGTCACGAAGGGGCAGTTGAACGAGGTCGCGATCGCCTTCGAGAGCATCGTCTTGCCGGTGCCGGGCGCGCCGAGGAAGAGGACTCCGCGCTCGCGCTTGCCGCCCGCCTTCTCGAACTCCTCGCCGGACTGCCACAGCGAGACCACCCGCGTGATCTCCTCCTTGGCCTCGGCCTGCCCGCGCACGTCGTCGAGGCGCACGCCCCAGTCCGCCTCGCCCGGCTCGTAGGACTTGATCTGCTGGACCGCCAGCAGCACGAACGGGCCGAAGAGGATGATGAAGTTGATGAAGAAGAGGACGATCAGCGTCGCGCCCAGCCCCAGCGCCTGGGTCGCGACGCTGGGCAGCGAGTTGACGATCGAGCTCGCCGCGTCCCCGAGGCTCTCGCCGTTGATCAGCGCGATCCCGCCGAGCACGAGCAGCAGCAGCGACCCCAGCAGCAGCGTGCGGCGCAGCTTGCGCCGCCAGTACCACAGGCGCCGCCGCGAGATCACGTCGTCCTCGCGTAGCTCGGCGCCCGTGCCGTAGAGCGACGGGGTCGGGATCACGCGGTGCGCGAAGATGTCGACGAGCGCCCGGAAGACGACGACCACGCCCAGCGCGCCGAGGATCGCCCAGGGCCACGGCCAGCCGTAGCGGTTGTGGAACAGCACGAACACCGCGGGCGAGGTCAGCAGCGCCACGGCGGTCGCCGCGCGGCCGAGCCGTCGCCACTCGCGCGCGAGCGAGACGGCGTTCTCGTTCACCTTCGAAGGCAGCTCCCTCTGGGCCACGGTCATACGAGAGTGTACGCGGGCCGACGGGGAGCGGTTGACGCCGCAACCGCTGTCAGCGCAGCGTCTCGCGCAGCGCCAGCACGCGGGCTGCTGATTCGCGGACGCGCGCGCGGAAGCCCCGATCGGCACGCGCGCGCGCCAGCAGCGCGCGGTAGACGTGGATGTACGAGCCGCGTCCCGTCGTGAGGATCAGGTCCATGCCGGCGGCGACCGACGCCACCGAGGCGGCCTCGACGTCGCCGACGGCGCGCACGGCCGCGGCTTCGAGCGAATCGGTCACCGCGACGCCCTTGAAGCCGAGCTGCCGGCGCAGCAGGCCGTCGATCACCGCGCGCGACTGGGCCGCGATGCGGGTGCGATCGAGCGCCGTGTAGAACGCCGAGGAGACCATCACGAGCGGCGCGCCGGCGGCGATGCCGGCGCGGAACGGCGCGAGGTCGGCATCGAGCTGGGTGCGCGACCGCGAGACGGTCGCCGGGCCGTCGTCGGTGTTGACGGTCGCGCCGCCGAGGCCCGGGAAGTGCTTGAGCGTCGGCGCCACGCCGCCCGCGCGCCAGCCGCGCACGGCGGCGGCGACGTCGCGCGCCGCCGTGGCGGAGTCGTCGGAGAACTGCCGCCCGCCCATCGCCGAGCCGGCGATCGGCACGTCCGCGACCGGGGCGAGCGCGACGTCGACGCCCTGGGAGAGCAGCGAGCGCGCCGCGGCGCGGGCGTCGGGCCCCGCGCTCTGGGCGGCCCCCTGAGCCGGCTGCGAGCGCGCGGGCGGGGACCACGGCAGGATCCGGATCGCCGCTCCCTCCTGATCGACGCAGACGATCGGTCTCGGCTCCCCGCCCGCACGGCGCAGCGCGCCGGCGAGCGCGGTCGCCTGCTGCGGACCGGTGAGGTTGTCGCGGAAGAGGATCGCGCCGGCGACGCGCCGCTCGGCGAGCGCGCGCGTGACGTAGGAGGGCGCGGTCGTGCCCGCGAAGCGCAGCACGACGAGCTGGCCGACCTGCTGCTCGAGCGGGAGCCGGTCGACGGCCGCGGTCGCGGCCTTCGGCGGGGCGGTGGCCGGCCGCGCCCCGCCGGCGCCACCGCGCTCCGGCGGCGTCTCGGAGCCGCCGCCGGCGCCGACGGCGGCCCCGGCGATCAGGGCGAGCAGCGCGAGTGCGACGACGACGAGACGCCGCCGGCGGACGGCGTCGGGAGGGGGAGTCCGGGCGGACACCGCGGGCATCATCGCGCGCTCGTGCGCCACGTGCCGCGACCGCTCGAGCTCCGGGCCCCGGCGCGCGCGCCTGAAACCACCACTGGCTGCTCGTGCCGCTGCGCGATCGCGAGGGGCGGGGGCGCCGTGCAGCGCGTGAGCGGGTATCACCTGCCCATGCCCGCACGTGACGACGACGACTGGGTCGGCACCCCGCCCGAGGGACGCCACACCCGCGACCAGGCGAAGCCGGACTACTGGAACAACCAGTGGCAGGCCATCGCCGCGAGCTCGATCCTGGCCGTCGTCGTGGTGCTGGCGATCGTGCTGATCCTGGTCTTCTAGGCCGTTTCCGCCGCCGCCCGTGCGGGGTCGGCGCGGCCGGCCGTCTCGACGATCCCCTCGATGATCTGCGGCCACGCCCCGCGCGGCAGGTCGTGGCCCATGCCGTCGATCTCGAGCAGCCGCGCGCCCGGGATCGCCTTCGCCGTGTGGCGCCCGCCGGACTTCGCGACGAGCTTGTCGGCGGTGCCGTGGATGACCAGGGCGGGAACGTCGAGGCGGCGCAGCTGCGGGGCGCGGTCGCGGTCGCCGAGGATCGCCTGGAGCTGGCGGCCGGAGGCGGCCGCGCTCACCCCGCGGTCGTAGGAGCGCGCGGCGGTGTCGCGCAGGTGGGCGTCGTCGACGTCGAAGCCGGTCGAGCCGATCGCCTTGAACAGCTTCACGGTGTGCTCGATGTAGCCGGCGCGGTCGCGCGGCGCCTGCTTGAGGACGATCGGGTAGAGCTTGAACGCGGGCTGGCCGCTGAGGCGGCCGCCGGTGTTGGACATGATCGACACGAGCGAGCGCACCCGCTGCGGGAAGCGGATCGCGACGGTCTGGGCGATCATGCCGCCCATCGACGCGCCCACCACGTGCGCGCGGTCGATGCCGAGGTGGTCGAGCAGCCCGACCGTGTCGGCGGCCATGTCGGCGAGCGAGTAGGCAGCGGCCTTGCGGTCGCGCCGGAGCATCTGCGCGAGCGTCGGCGGCTTGTGGCCCCTGAACGTCGTCGAGCGGCCGGCGTCGCGGTTGTCGAAGCGGATGACGTGGAAGCCGCGGTCGGCGAGCTGCGCGCAGAACTCCTCGTGCCAGCCGATCATCTGCGTCGCCAGGCCCATGATCAGGAGGATCGGCGGGTCGGCGGGGTCGCCGAACGTCTCGTAACAGAGCTCGATGTCGGCGGAGGTCCGCGCGAACTCCTCGGTCATGGGCCGCTACGCCTCGCCGTCGTTCTCGTCGGCCATCCCCTGCAGCAGCTCCAGGGCTGCGGCCTGCGCGGGTGTGACCATCATCTCCTCGCCGATCTGCTCGGGCTGCGGGTAGAGCGTCGCGTGCACGGCGATCTCGTCCTCGCCGGAGTCCTCGAAGACGAGCACGGCGCGGCCGCCGGGGGTCTGGGCGGGCTCCTCCGTATCGAGCGCCGCGCCCGCCGCCGTGAGCACGGTGACGGCGAGATCGCGCCAGTGCGAGAGCGCGTCGCGCTGCTCCTCCTCGGTCATCTGCGCGAGGTGGTGCGCGTTGCGTTCGGCGAGGGCGGCGACGGCTGCCCCGATCGGGGCATCGGCCAGTAGTGCGTCAGGAGAGGCCATCAGGCCAGTATGGCGGCTGGTTCCCCTCCCTCGTCGCGGGATGGCCCGGGCGACGCGTGCCGACTACGCGGCTTAGGCCGACGCGGTCGCGCGAGCCGGACGCGCCGAGGCGGAGCGCCGGCGGCCCTCGGCATCGCACGGCGAGGGCGGCCGGCCGACGGGGACCTCGGCCCGCGCGAACGCGACCCGGGCGACGAGCCCCGTCAGCAGCGCGGCAACCGCGCCGAGCAACAGCCCGGAGCGCGGCCCGGCGACCTGCGCCATCCAGCCGACCAGCGGCGCGCCGATCGGCGTCGAGCCGAGGAAGACGACGGTGTAGAGCGACATCACGCGCCCGCGCAGCGCCGGCTCAACCGACAGCTGCAGCAGCGAGTTCGTCGTCGCGGCGAACGTGACCGTGACCGCGCCCAGCAGCGCGAGCGCCAGCAGCTGGAGCCACAGCACGGGTGCGGCGGCGACTGCCAGCTCGGCGACGCCGAAGCCGACCGCGGCGATGACCAGCAGCCGCGGCGTGACGCGGTTGCGGGCGCTGGAGGCGAGCGCCCCCGACACGGAGCCGAGGCCCATCGCAACCGTGAGCGCCGCGTAGACGGAGGCGCCGCCGTGCCAGTCGAAGCGCGCCATCAGCGGCAGCAGGACCTGGAAGTTGAACGAGAGCGTCCCGACCACGGCCATCATCACGAGCGGGATCAGCAGCCCGGGCGTGCTGCGGACGTGCGCGAGGGCGGTGCGCAGCTGCCCGCGCGCGCGGGCGATCGGCGTGCCGGTGAGGAGCTCGCGCGGGTTCATCAGCTTGAGGGCGACGAGCATGGCTCCGAACGAGAGCGTGTTGACCAAGAAGCACGTGCCGACGCCGACGGTCGCGATCAGCGCGCCGGCGAGCGCCGGCCCGACGATGCGCGAGGTGTGGACGACCACCGAGTTCAGCGACACGGCGTTGACGACGCGGTCGCCGCCGACCAGTTCGACCACGAAGCTCTGGCGCGCCGGGTTGTCGAAGGCGTTCACGAGCCCGCGGACGAAGACGAGCGCGAAGACCATCCAGACCTCGACCGTGCCGCGCTCGTAGAGGATCCACAGCGTCAGCGCGGGCAGCGCCATCAGCGCCTGGGTGAGCATCAGCAGCCGGCGCTTCGGCAGGCGGTCGGCGAGCAGGCCGCCCCAGGCGCCGAAGAGCAGCACGGGGAGGAACTGCAGGCCGGCGGTCAGGCCGACGGAGACGCCGGAACCCGTGAGCTGGACGATCAGCCACATCTCGGCGACCGTCTGCATCCAGTTGCCGGAGATCGAGATGACCTGGCCGGTGAAGTAGCGGCGGTAGTTGGGGATCGCGAGCGAGCTGAAGGTGCGCGAGACCGTGGCCGTCATCGATCCTCCACCAGGCGCTCGAGGATCTCCGAGGCTCGCCGCAGCGTCGCCCGGTCCTCCGCGCTCAGCGTCCGCAGCCGGCGGGCGAGGTAGGCGTCCTTGCGGTGGCGCATATCCGCGAGCAGCGCCTGCCCGGCGGGCGTGAGGGCGACGAGCGCGGAGCGGCCGTCGTGCGGGTCGGGCGTGCGGGCGACGTAACCCGGCTGCTCGAGGCGGGCCAGCAGGCGAGTGGCGGTCGGACGCTGGATGCGCTCGCGCTCGGCAAGCTCGGAGGGCGTCAGCGGCCCGTGGCGGGAAATCGTGCCGAGCGCGGCGAGCAGCGTCGGGCTCAGGTCAGCGCCGGCCTCCTGACGCAGCCGCCGATGCGTCCGCATCACCGCGAGGCGCAGGCGGGTCGCGAGATCGGTGCGCGCCGAGGTAATTGCCACGGCTAATTAGTCTAGCGAATTACCTACCCATAAGCTCGCGACCCTAGGGTTCGGAGGGCAAGGGGAGTACCCCACGATCGACGCCGCCGTCAATACGGCCCTGCGGGCCCGGCGCGCCGGCCCTCGCAAGAGGGCGGGGGAGACCTTCGATGGACATACCGACCGTCGGAGGACCTTCCCGTGGTGGACCCCCTCATCTGGCTGGCCTTCGGGGCAGCGATCATCGCGATGCTCGCGCTCGACCTCGTCGTCGCGGGCCGGGCATCGGGCCCCGTGCCCTCGATGCGGGCGGCGGCGCTGTGGAGCGTGGGCTGGACCGTCGTCGCCGTCGCGTTCGCCCTGATCCTGCTGCCGTGGCGCGGCGGCACGGCGGCGTCGGAGTACCTGACGGGCTTCGTGCTCGAGCGCAGCCTGTCGCTCGACAACCTGTTCGTCTTCGCGATGCTCTTCTCCTACCTCGCCGTGCCCGCGCTGGCACAGCGCAAGGTGCTGTTCTTCGGGATCGCCGGGGCGATCGTCCTGCGGCTGATCTTCATCCTCGCCGGCGGCGCGCTGCTCGACGCCGTGCACTGGTCGATCTACCTGTTCGGCGTGCTGCTCGTGGGCACCGGCATCCGCATGGCGCTGCACGGCGACGAGGCCATCCACCCCGGCCGCAACCCGGTGCTCAGGCTTCTCGACAAGACGATCCCGTCGACGCCGGAGTACGACGGCGACAAGGTCTTCACGCACCGTGGCGGCCACCGGCTGGCGACCCCGCTGCTCGCGGCGCTCGCGCTGGTGGCAACCTTCGACGTCGTCTTCGCGGTCGACTCGATCCCGGCGATCTTCGCCGTCACCCGCGACACCTTCACCGTGTTCGCCGCGAACGCGTTCTCGCTGCTCGGCCTCGCGTCTCTGTACTTCCTGCTCGAGGGGATGCGGGACCGCTTCCGCCACCTCAACAAGGGCTTAGCGGTGGTGCTCGTGTTCATCGGCTCGAAGATGCTGATCACCGACCTCTGGCACGTGCCGACGGCGCTCTCGCTGGCGGTCATCCTCGCCGCGTTGACCCTCTCGGTCCTCGCGAGCCCGAGGGCCGCGCGGCCCTCGGGTGCGCAATGATCCGGGCATGGGGCGCGTCTACGAGGGCATCGAGGACCAGCAGCGCGAGTGGATCGCGCGCCAGCCGCTGTTCTTCGTCGGCACGGCGCCGCTGGACGCCGACGGGCACGTCAACGTCTCGCCGAAGGGGCCGATCGGCTCGCTGCAGGTGATCGATGCGCACCGGGTGGCCTACCTCGACGCCATGGGCTCGGGTGCCGAGACGCTCGCCCACGTGCGCGAGAACGGCCGCATCGTCGTGATGCTGTGCGCGTTCGAGGGGCCGCCCCGGATCCTCCGCCTGCACGGCAGCGCGCGGGTTCGGATGGCCGGCGAGCCCGAGTTCGGCGCGCTGCTCGAGCGCTTTGACTTCGAGGACCCGACGATCCCCGAGGCGCGGCGGGCGATCGTCGATGTGGACGTCACCCGGGTTGCCGACTCGTGCGGCTACCGCGTCCCTCGGATGACCTACGAGGGCGAGCGGGAGCATCTGCCGCTCTCCTCGGCCAAGCGGCTGCGCGCGACGGGCGGCCCGGGCGAGCTGCGGGCCTTCGAGGCGACGCGCAACGCCCGCAGCCTCGACGGCCTGCCCGCCGTGCCCGCCGGCTTCGGCAAGACCCAGGCCTAGGCGAGCTCGGCCGCGCGCTCGCGCAGCCAGGCGGCGAGCGACTCGGGCAGCTCCGGCGCCTGCGCGGCGCGGTCGAGCAGCGTGTCGTCGAGCAGGATCGCGTCGCCGACGATGCCGATCGTGACGCCGTGCCCGGGGCGCGAGAGGATCTCGACCGTGTCGCCCGCGCCCAGCTCGCCCTCGCGGACGATCCGCAGGTAGGCCCCGGGCCGCGACGCGCGGGCGAAGCGGCGCAGCATCAGCGGATCGCCGAAGCGCAGGCCGAGCTTGAAGCAGGGCTGGCGCGGCTGGCAGACCTCGAGCTCGACGGTGCCGATGCGCCAGTGCTCGCCGATCACCGCGCCGGTGACGTCGACTCCCTCGGTGGTGAGGTTCTCGCCGAACATGCCCTGCGGGAGCGCGCGGTCCAGCTCGGCCTCCCACCAGCGGACGTCCTCGATCGCGTACGCGTAGACCGCCTTGTCCGGGCCGCCGTGGACGAGCCGGTCGGCCTGGTCGTCGCCGGCCACGTTGACGCCCTCGACGCGCACGCGCCCGTCGACCGGAGCCTTGCCGATCGCGCTGTGGATCGGGCGGCCGCGACGGACGTGGACCTGCTCCGGCCGGCCGACGTTGACGGAACGGACACGCGCCATCAGCCGGCGACGACCAGCCGTGAAAGCGCCGCGCGCAGCGGCTCCGGGATCTCCGCCGGGCGCCGCTGCTCGCGGTCGACGAAGACGTGGACGAACCAGCCCTCGGCGACGGGCTCGGCGTCCTCGCCGCGGAACAGGCCGATCTCGTAACGGACGCTCGTGCGCCCGAGCTTCGTGACGCGCAGCCCCGCGTGGACGGTCTCGGGGAACGCCAGCGCGGCCTTGTAGGCGCAGTGCGACTCCGCGCACAGGCCGATGACCGCGCCCGCATGGATGTCGAGGCCGCCGTCGGAGATCAGGTACTCGTTGATCACCGTGTCGAAGTACGAGTAGTACTGGACGTTGTTGACATGGCCGTAGACGTCGTTGTCCATCCAGCGCGTCGCGATGGCCAGCGCGTGCGGGTAGCCGGCACGGCCGCTCACACCGCGGCCTGCCCGGCGGCGGTCAGGCGGTCGGCCTCCTCGCCGGACAGCTCGAGCTCGGCGGAGGGGAGGATCTCGGCGAGCTGCTCCGGGGTGCGCGCGCTGGCGATCGGGGCGACGACCCCCGGCCGTGTGCGCAACCAGGCGAGCGCGATCGCCGCGAGCGAGACGTCGCGGTCGTGGGCGATCTCATCGAGTGCCTCGAGCACCGCGATGCCGCGCGGATCCTCGAGGTAGGCGCCGGCGCCCTCGGCCCGCCGGCTCTCCACCGCGTCGCCGCCGGGCCGGTACTTGCCCGTCAGGAAGCCCTTCGCGAGGCCGTAGTAGGGGGCCTCGACGAGGTCGTGCCGGGCCACCAGCGGCGCGAGCTCCTCCTCGAAGTCGCGCTCGAGCAGGTTGTAGTGATCCTGCAGCACGCGGATCCGGGCGAGGTCCTCGCGCTCCGTGATCGCGATCGCCTCCTCGAGCTGCTCGGCGGAGTGGTTGGAGAAGCCGATGTGGCGCACGAGCCCATCGCGGACGAGCTGGTCAAACGCGCGCAGCGTCTGCTCGAGCGGGGTCTCCGGATCCGGCTTGTGGGCGTAGAGGAGGTCGATGCGATCGGTCTGCAGGCGCTTCAGCGACGAGCGCGCGGCCTTGGCGATCGCGTCGGGGCTCAGGCCGACCTCGCCGGCGAGCTTCTCCCTGGAGGACCCGACCTTGGTGGCGACGACGATCTCGTCGCGGTTGCCGCGGTCGGCCATCCAGCGGCCGATGATGGTCTCCGACTCCCCGCCCTTGACGAGGTAGGAGTTCGCCGTGTCGATGAAGTTTCCGCCCGCCTGGACGTAGGCGTCGAGGACGGCGAAGGACCCGCGTTCGTCCGCGGTCCAGCCGAAGACGTTGCCGCCGAGGCAGAGGCCGAAGACGTCGAGGTCAGTCTGTCCGAGTCGTGGCATGAGGTTCGTCTACCCCGCTCACAGCTCGAAGGTCGCGAGCACGGTGCCGTCCTCATCGAGCACCCACCGATGCGCCCCCGCGGCGGCGATGCGGGCGGGTCCGGCGCCACCGGGCGCGCGATGCTCGATCGTGGCGCGGAAGCCGTCGCCCGGGTCGCGGCCGGCCAGCTCCTCTTCGGCGACGGTCCAGTAGGTGGCGTTGTTGACGTGTCGGGCCATGTCGAGGTCGGCGGCGCGGAAGCTCCAGGCGGTCGCCTCGGCGTCAGCCGGCGGCGCGGCGGGATGCTGGAGGCGGGCGCGGACGCGGCGGCCCTGCGCCGCGGCGCCGTAGACCGTCTCGAAGCCCTCGGGCAGCGGGCGCGGGCGGGCGCCGTCGGGGTCGAGGTGGACCCACAGCGCGGCGGCCTCGACGTGGCCGCCCTCGGCGCCGCGCACGGTGGTCCGCCGCTCGGCCCAGAGCGGCCCGGTCCCCGAGCAGAACGTCGCGAGCTCGAGCGGCTCCCAGAAGCGCGGGAAGCGCTCGGCCACGAGCTCCATCCGGCGCACGACCCAGACGCCGTCGTCGGGGATGCCCGAGTCGACCACGTCGGCCCAGGCGGCGTCCTGCAGCCAGCGGGCTATCGCGTCGAGGCGGGCCCGGCGGTCCGGTGCGACGTCGCCGAGCCCGGGCGTGACGGGATGGACGTAGACACGGCCGGAGCTGGGGGGTGGGACCATGACGGGATCGGCGGGGGCCACGCGCATCAGTCTGCCGATCTGTAGCGTGGCGCGCCTGATGGTCGACCACGAGACTGTCTTCACGCTCGAGGCGACCCCGGTCAAGTACGGCGCTGGGGCCGTGGCCGACGCGGGCTGGGAGCTCAAGCGCCTCGGCGTGGCCCGCGCGCTGCTGGTCACCGATCCCGGCGTCGCCGCGCTCGGCATCCCGGACCGCGTCCGTGCGTCGATCGAGGCCGAGGGGATCGCGGTCGAGGTCTACGATCGAGCGCGGGTGGAGCCGACGCTCGAGTCCTTCCAGGCCGCGGCGGACTTCGCGCGCGACGCCGGCGTCGACGGCTTCGTGTCGGTGGGCGGCGGCACCGCGATCGACACCGCCAAGGTCGCCGACCTGATCGTCTCGGACCCGGCGCCGGTGATGGACTACGTCAACCCGCCGGTCGGCGAGGGGCGCAAGCCGCGCGCGCCACTGCGCCCTCACCTGGCGATCCCGACGACGTCGGGCACCGGCTCGGAGGCGACGACGGTGGCCGTCCTCGACGTGCCCGAGCTGCGGGTCAAGACCGGCATCTCGCATCGCTACCTGCGCCCGTCGCAGGCGATCGTCGACCCGGAGCTGACGCGCACGATGCCCTCGCAGGTCGCCGCCGCGACGGGCCTGGACGTCGTCTGCCACGCCGCCGAGTCGTTCCTGTCGCGGCCGTTCGACGCCCGCCCACGGCCGGCCACGCCCGACGAGCGCCCGCCCTACCAGGGGGCGAACCCGGTTGCCGACGTGTGGTCGGCGAAGGCCCTCGAGTACGGCGGCCGCTACCTGCGCCGCGCGGTCGCCCACGCGGATGACGTCGAGGCGCGCGGGCTGATGATGCTCGCGGCGACGATGGCGGGCGTCGGGTTCGGCTCGGCGGGCGTGCACATCCCGCACGCCTGCGCGTATCCGATCGCCGGCTTGGCGCCGTCCTACCAGCCGGCCGGCTACCCCGACGACCATCCGTTCGTCCCGCATGGCTTCTCGGTGATCGTCACCGCGCCTGCGGCGTTCCGGTTCACCTACGAGGCTGCGCCCGAGCGCCACGAGCACGTCGCGCGGCTTCTCGGCGGCGAGTCCGCCGGCAGCGGGCCGGATGCGCTGCCGAACGTGCTGAGCGCGCTGATGCGCGACGTCGGGGCACCGTCGGGCGTCGCCGAGCTCGGCTACGGCGAGCAGGACCTCGATGCGCTCGTCGAGGGGGCGCTGCGCCAGCAGCGGTTGCTGGTGATCGCGCCGCGCGAGCCGAGCGCCGACGATCTGGCCGAGATCATCCGCGCCTCCTGGTGACGGGCGCCCGCCAGGCGTAGAACGCGTAGAAGGCGTGCGGGTCGGCCGCGATCCGGTGCGCGTAGCGGGAGACCGCTGTGACGTAGAGCGGCGAGGGGTTGTAGCGGTAGAGCGCCTGACTCGTGTGCGCCGGTGCGCCGGCCGCGGCGAGGAAGCGCGCGGCGCCGAGGATCGCGGCGCGCGGGTCGTGGACGTCGCCACCGCGCCCGTAGCTCGCCCACGTGGCCGGGATGAACTGCATCGGTCCCTGGGCACCGGCGATCGAGTCGTTGCGCAGGCGGCCGAAGTCCGACTCGACGAGGTTGACGGCGGCGAGCAGGCTCCAGGGGACGCCCGAGCGCCGCTCGCCCTCGCGGTAGTCGGCGAGCAGGCGCGCCGCGGACTCGGCGGGCTGCAGGCGGATCGCGCGCTGCGCCGCGCGGGTGCGCTGCGGGGCGTTGAGGACGTGCAGCGCCCGCTGGGCGGCGAGCACGTCGCGGGCCTCGGACCGCGTGGCCGCGTCGGTGATGCGCGCGAGCGTGCGGGCGGCGAGCCCGGGGCGGGTGGCGAGCCGGCGGTACAAATCCTGCTCGAGGCGGGCGGCCCGCTGGAGGGTGGCCGGCGCGTCGCCCGTCCGCGTGCGTCCGCTGCGCCGCCACGCGTCGACCGCGCGGGCGGTCCTGTCGTGGGCGGCGGTCAGGGCCGTTGCGATGCCGCGTGCGCTGGTGGCGTCGGGCGGCTGGGGAGTCGCCTCGGGCCGGCCGGGCGCCGCGGTCGGCGTGGCGGGCGCCGCGCCCGTCGCGGCGCGGGGATGTCCGCCGCCGCCGCAGCCGGCGAGCGCGACGGCGAGCGCGGCGAGGGTGAGCGTCCGGCGCATCGATTCAGTGTGGCGAGGTCCGCGTGTCGCGGTTTCCGCCCACCAGGCGGAGAAGTCGACACCCGACCGCCACCGAGCGTCCGCGCGCTACGTCTGGAGTGCCAAAGGCGGCTCGCCCGGCTCGACGGCGTCAGTCGAGCAGCGTCCAGGGATCGAAGCGCTCGATCGGGATGATCCGCACGCGCGGGAGCGACACGGTGAACGCGCCGACGTCGTCCTCGAGGTCGAACAGCTCGAGTCCTTCGGTGCCGAGGTCCGAGAGGGCGCCCGAGATCAGCTCGCGGAATCCGATCAGCCCGACGCGGCGGTCGCCGCCCGCAGCCAGCAGCGAGTGCAGTGCGGCCGCGAAGTCGCCGTCGTGGCTGGCCAGCAGCACGTCGCCCGATCCGCGCTCGAGCAGGGCGTCGAGCGTCTTCTGGATCGCGAGGTCGACGACCTTGACCTCCGCCGGGCCTGAGAGCAGCACGGGCCGGAACCCCATCGCGGCGAGCGCCTGGACGAAGGACATCGGCAGCCGCGTCGTGCCGTTGAGGAAGAACAGGCCGCGCACGGGCTGACCCCAAGCCGTGCGCGCGTGCTCGAGCACCCGATCCCAGCGCGGGCGCTCCTCCGGGGCGGGACGACGGCCGAGCAGGCTGGCGCCGAGCGTCGCGTCGATGTTCTCGCCGTCGATCAACAGGAAGGTCTGCGGGGGCGGCGGCACGCCGGCAAGCGTACGGGTACGGTCGGCCGATGGCCGACACCGTGATCCCCACCATCCGCGTCTCCGAGCGGGCGATCCTCGATCACTGGGTCGAGGCGTTCGGGCTCGAGGCGACCGCCGTCTACGGGGAGGGCGACGTCGTCGAGCACGCCCAGTTGCGCCGCGGCGACGGCTGGGTGATGGCGGGAACGCCGCGCGAGGACGACCTCGGCAAGGCGCCGGGCAGTGCCGCCCTCTACTGGGTGCTCGACCGCGATCAGGACGTCGACGCCGTGCACGCACGCGCGGTCGCCGCCGGCGCGACCTCGCTGCGCGCGCCCGAGGACCAGGACTACGGCGGCCGCGGCTGCACGCTCGCCGACCGCGACGGCAACCTGTGGTCGTTCGGCTCCTACCGCCCCTAGCGCTTCGGCGGCTGCAGGACGTTCATCGCGAGCCGCAGCAGCGGGCGCGGGGTGCGCTCGGCCATCCCCAGGCCGGCCATCCCGGCCCGCGAGCGTGCCGGCGTCCCGCGGCCGAGCGAGTGCGGCAGCGGCGCGCCGAAGCGAATCTTCGCGCCCGGCCCGCGATGGTGCAGCGGCCGCTCGCCCGCCGACTCGGCGAGCGCGCGCCCGATCACCAGCCGCTGGATCTCGCTCGTGCCCTCGAAGATCGTGCAGAGCTTCGCGTCGCCGCACCACTTCTCGACCGGTGGTCGGTGATGTAGTCCCAACCGCCGCAGACCTGGCCCGCCTGCGTGCGGATCCGCTGGCAGACTGCGCCGCGCGCAGCTTGGACATCGAGCACGTTCAGCGCGCCGGGCGCCCCGAAGCACTCGGGCGCCCACCGCAGCAGCTGCTCGGACATCGCCGACTGGGCCATCGCGGACAGCGCCGTGGGCGGCGACCGGCCGGACGACCTCCTCCGCGACGCGATGCGTCCGCGCGACGAGCTCCTGCTGCGCCGGCGTCAGCGAGCGGTCGAAGCTCATCGCTCGAGGATCGCCACCACGCCCTGGCCGCCCGCGGCGCAGATCGAGATCAGCGCCCGTGCGGGCGCGGACGAATCACGTTCGGAGAGCTCCTTCGCCGCGGTCGCCAGGATGCGGCCGCCGGTGGCGGCGAACGGATGCCCGACGGCGAGCGAGGAGCCGTTGGGGTTGAGCTTGGCGCGGTCGATCGCGCCGAGGCCGTCCTGCTCCCAGGCGGCGAGCGTGGCCAGCACCTGGCCGGCGAACGCCTCGTGGATCTCGTAGAGGTCGAAGTCCTGCAGCGTCAGCCCATTGCGCTCGAGCAGGCGGGGGACGGCGTAGCGCGGCGCCATCAGCAGCCCCTCGTCGCCGTGGACGTAGTCGACCGCGGCGGACTCGGCGTCGACGAAGCGGGCGAGCGCCGGCAGCCGGCGCTGCTGCGCCCAGTCCTCGCTGGCGAGGAGCACGAGCGCCGCGCCGTCGGTCAGCGGCGTCGAGTTGCCCGCGGTCATCGTGGACTCGTCGCCGAACACGGTGCCGAGCTTCGCGAGCTTCTCGACGCTCGAGTCCGGGCGCAGGTTCTGGTCGCGCTCGAGCCCGAGGTAGGGGGTGACGAGGTCGTCGAAGAAGCCCCTGTCGTAGGCGGCGGCGAGGTGCTGGTGGCTCGCCGCTGCCAGCTCGTCCTGCGCCTCGCGCGTCACGCCCCAGTCGGCGTT